>JAQUAH010000035.1 GCA_028687345.1 Candidatus Omnitrophota bacterium
TAGGCATTGGCAGGCGTTCACGCAGGTGTTATGGCTTTGATGAAATTGCACTCGTTCCCGGAGCACAAACTGTTAATCCAAACGAAGTAGATACGACTTTTGAGATTGCGCAAAGGCAATTTAAATTCCCCATTTTAGCTGCAGCTATGGACGGGGTGGTAGATGTTAATTTTGCCGTAGAGATGTCGCGCCTCGGCGGGATTGCAGTATTAAACCTTGACGGGGTACAAACCCGTTATGAGAACCCCGGTATTGTCTTGGAACAGATTGCCAAGGCCACTCCCCAAAAAGCCACAGAATTAATCCAGTCGGTTTATACGAGGGATATAAAAGAGAAACTGGTTTCCAAAAGAATCACCGAAATCAAAAGGAAAAAAGGCACAGCAGTAGTAAGCTGCATACCGGCTCACGCAGAAAAATTTTCTAAACTGGCGATTTCAGCAGGCGCAGATATATTTGTAGTGCAATCTACCGTAACTACCAGAAGGCATATTTCTAAAGAATATAAGAGTTTGGATTTGTTTAAATTCTGCAAGGGCTTAAAGATTCCTGTAATCATAGGCAACTGTGTTACCTATGAGACCACGGTAGAGCTTATGGAAACAGGCGCTGCAGGATTATTAATCGGAGTGGGGCCAGGGGCCGCCTGTACTACGCGGGGAGTTCTAGGTATCGGCGTGCCGCAGGTAACCGCAACCGTTGACGCTGCCGGTGCCAGGGATTTTTATTATAAGCGTACCGGGAAATATATTCCTATTATCACCGATGGCGGCATGAGCAGGGGCGGAGATATCTGTAAGGCATTTGCCTGCGGGGCGGATGCAGTGATGATTGGTTCTAGTTTCTCCCGTGCAAAAGAAGCTCCGGGGAGAGGCTTTCATTGGGGGATGGCTACATCCCACGTCAATCTTCCGCGCGGCACGCGTATATATGTAGGCACTACAGGTTCTCTTAAGGAAATACTTTTTGGACCGGCCAGGGTTGATGACGGCTCTCAGAATCTCATGGGAGCGCTAAAGACTTCCATGGGGTCATTAGGTGCCTCTAGCTTAAAAGAGATGCATGATGTAGATATTATCATTGCGCCATCAATACAGACAGAAGGGAAAATCTTCCAGGCAGACCAGAGAGTAGGGATGGGTAAATGACCAGGCAAACCATATTGATTTTAGATTTCGGGTCACAATATACGCAGTTAATTGCCCGCCGCGTCAGGGAAAGCAAGGTATTTTCTAAAATTATCCCCTATAATATGCCGGCAAAAGAAATCGCCGCCCTTTCTCCCAAAGGGCTGATACTTTCCGGAGGCCCGGCTTCAGTAACGGAAAAAAAGAGCCCCTATCCCGATAAAGGAATATTTAAATTAGGGGTCCCTATCCTGGGAATCTGTTACGGCATGCAGGCGATTACAGAGATGCTTCAGGGTAAAGTCAGGCACACCAAGGAGCGCGAATACGGCAAGGTAGAATTATTTATTGATGACAACCGGGATTTATTCAGCCACCTGCCGGGTAACTTTACTTGTTGGGCCAGCCACGGAGATTATGTAAAGAAATTGCCCCAGGGATTTCATGTGAGCGCCCATACTATGAGTGCGCCCATTGCCGCAATTGCCAATCATAAGAGAAAAATCTATGGCGTGCAGTTCCACCCTGAAGTAACACATACAGAAAAAGGGAATCAAATTTTAAATAACTTCCTGTTTAAAATTTGCGGTTGCTTGAGCCGTTGGACAATGCAGTCTTTTATTAAAGAGTCTGTTGAGAATATAAAAAAGACCATTGGCCGAGATAAAATAGTCTTAGGCTTAAGCGGCGGAGTGGATTCTTCCGTAGCTGCGATTTTAATCCATAAGGCGATAGGCAGGAATTTAAGGTGTATTTTTATTGATAATGGACTGTTGCGCAAAGATGAGCCGCAGCAGATAAAAAAGATATTTCGCAACATGTATCATCTGAATTTAGCTTATTTAGACAGGAGTAAAAGGTTCTTGCTGCGCCTTAAAGGTGTTACTGACCCGGAGGAAAAAAGGAAGCTAATCGGCGAAGAATTCATCAAGGTTTTTGAAGAGGAGGCAGCCAAGGTAAAAAGAGTTAAATTTTTGGGCCAGGGTACATTATATCCCGATGTGATTGAATCTGCATCGCCGCTTGGCGCGCCCTCAAGCCGCATAAAAAGCCACCATAACGTAGGCGGATTACCTGCGCATATGAAATTGAAACTCATTGAACCGCTTAGGGAGCTGTTCAAAGACGAGGTACGCCAGATTGCAAAAGAACTGGTCTTGCCAGAGGCGATAATATTTCGTCAGCCTTTCCCCGGGCCTGGGCTGGCTATCAGGATTATCGGCGAGGTTACTGAGGCGCGCTTGGATTTGCTGCGTGAAGTTGACCGCAGAGTTATAGATGAGATTAGGAGCGCCGGCCTCTATGAACAGGTCTGGCAGTCATTCGCAATACTGCTGCCCATAAAGAGCGTGGGGATTATGGGTGATGAGCGTACTTATGAGAACGTAGTAGCATTACGCTGTGTGCAGAGTTTAGACGGTATGACTGCAGATTGGGTAAAGTTACCTTTTGAGGTCTTGGAAAAAATCTCAAACCGCATTATTAATGAGGTCAAGGGCGTAAATCGCGTCGTCTACGATATCAGTTCAAAACCACCCGCTACTATTGAATGGGAATAACAATCCGTAACTCGTAAGCCCGTAACTAGTAACTCGTAATTTTTATTACGAATTGCGGATCACAATTTTTTTAAATTACTAGTTACAAGTTATTAGATTACTAGTTACTAATGCATTCCGAATTCATCCATCTGCACCTGCATACCCAATACAGCCTTCTTGACGGCGCCTGCCGTATTCCGGAGATTCTTAATCTTGCCAATCAATACAAAATGGATTCGCTGGCTATTACCGACCACGGCAATATGTTCGGCGCAGTTGATTTTTATTTGGAGGCCCAGAAGGCAGGCATAAAACCGATTGTCGGCTGCGAAGTTTATGTGGCACCGTCCAGTCGCCTGGATAAGTCTGCTGCCAGCATCGAAGAGGCGTCTTACCATTTGATACTCCTTTGCCGTGATGAAACCGGCTACCACAATTTGATGAAGCTGGTTTCCATCGGTTATCTGGAGGGATTTTATTATCGGCCGCGCATTGATAAAGAAATACTCTCACAGCTTTCAGGAGGCCTCATCGGCTTGACCGCCTGTCTTAAGGGAGAAATACCGGTATTATTGCAGGAGAGGCGTTTTAATGACGCCTTGAAGTCCGCAGACACATTCTTAAATATATTTGGAAAAGATAACTTTTATCTGGAGCTCCAGGCAAATTCTATAGCTGAGCAGAAGATAGTAAATGAGGGATTGCTCAAAATCTCCAAAGAGTTAAATATACCCTTGGTAGCTACTAATGATGTGCACTACCTGACTAAAGACAGGGCAAAGAGCCACGAGGCCCTCTTGTGTATCCAGACCCAGACTACCCTTGATGACCCCAATCGCATGCGCTTTCAAACCGATGAGTTCTATTTTAAGTCTCCGAAGGAAATGAAGGAAGCCTTCAAAGATACTCCCGACGCTATTACTAATACGCTGGAGATTGCCGGCCGCTGCAATTTAGAGTTGGATTTTTCTAAAGTGCATCTGCCAAAATATGAAGCTCCGCAAGGCAAGGCTAAAGAGCAATTTTTAAGAGAGCTCTGCGATGCAGGGCTTAAGGAAAGATACAGCTTAATTACTCCCCTCATCAATGAGCGGCTGGAGCATGAACTAAAGATTATTAAAGACATGGGCTTTGTCAGTTATTTCCTGATTGTCTGGGATTTTATACATTACGCCAAAAGCCAGGGTGTACCGGTTGGGCCGGGCAGGGGTTCTGCTGCAGGCAGCCTCGTAAGTTATCTTTTAGGGATTACCGATTTAGACCCTTTAAAATACGGATTGCTCTTCGAAAGATTTTTAAACCCTGAACGCTTAGGGTTGCCGGATATAGATATTGATTTCTGTTATGAGAGAAGGCAGGAGGTAATTAATTATGTAACCAAAAAATACGGCCAGGAGAACGTAGCCCAGATTATTACTTTTGGGACCATGCAGGCGCGCGCAGTAGTAAGGGACGTAGGCAGGGTAATGGGGATGAGCTACGCGGATGTCGACCGCATTGCCAAGATGATACCACCTGACCCGAATATTACTTTGAAAGATGCCTTGGAAAGCGAAACCGAATTAAAAAACCTTTATAAAAATGATTCCCAGGTAACCAAGCTGGTTGATATCGCTTTATCTTTGGAAGGGCTTAACCGCCATGCCTCTATCCATGCTGCCGGAGTAGTTATCGCGGATAAGCCGTTAAATAATTATATGCCCTTGTTTAAAACTGCTGACGAACAAATCACCACGGGTTTTAGCATGGGCATCCTTGAGAAAATCGGGTTATTAAAAGTGGATTTTTTAGGCTTAAGGACCTTAACGGTGGTTGATGAAACCTTAAAATTAATCCAACAGACTCAGGGTAAGACAATTGACATAGAGAATTTGCCTCTTGACGACCGTAATACCTACAAACTTTTATCCGCTGCTTCGACCATAGGCGTATTTCAGGTTGAGAGTTCAGGGATGCGCGATTTGTTAAAGAAATTGGAGCCGGAACGTTTTGAAGACCTCATTGCACTCTTGGCCTTGTACCGCCCGGGGCCAATCGGTTCGGGGATGCTTGATGATTTTATACAGCGCAAGCACAATAGGGTGCCTATTAAATACGACCATAAGAGATTAGAGGTGATTTTAAAAGAGACTTACGGCATTATGGTTTATCAGGAACAGATTATGCAGATTGCCTCTGTTATGGCAGGGTTTAGTTTGTCAGAAGCAGACCTTTTGCGCAGGGCGATGAGCAAGAAAACTCCGGAGGTAATGGAAAGGCAACGCAGTAAATTTATCCAAGGCTGCGTCAAGAACGACGTAAGCTCAACCGTCGCCAACAAGATATTTGATTTAATTGAGTATTTTTCCGGTTACGGATTTAATAAATCGCATTCTACAGCCTATGCCCTGATTTCATACCGTACAGCTTTTTTAAAGGCAAATTTTCCCGTAGAATTCATGACCGCTTTATTGACTTCGGAGCGCGATAACACAGACAAAATTGTAGAATATGTTAATGAAGCTTCACGCATGGGCTTAAGGGTATTGCCCCCCGATATAAATGAAAGCGATGCACTTTTTAAAGTTGTGGATAAGAATACCATTAGATTCGGATTATTGGCGGTAAAAAATGTAGGAGAGGGAGCGGCAGAATCAATAATTTCCGCAAGAAAAGGAAAGGGGTTTAGTTCGCTGGAAGACTTCTGTCAGCGTATAGACTTGAGGCTGGCAAATAGAAAAGTTTTGGAGAGCCTAATCAAATGCGGGGCATTGGATATTTTTGATATGCCAAGGGCCCAGATGCTTGCTTCATTGGATATAATTCTGGAAAGCGCCTCGCGCGTACAAAAGGAGAAACTCAGCGGGCAGATTTCTTTCTTTGACCAGGGATTATCCGGCAACGGCTTTGAAGCAGGCTTAAAGAATCTGCCTCAAATAAAAGAGTGGCCTGAGCCTCAGCTATTAGCTTTTGAAAAAGAGATGCTTGGATTTTATATCAGCGGGCATCCCCTGGCGCGCTATGCAAAACAGCTAAAGCGCTTTGCCTCTTCATCAACCAGCGACCTCACCCAGCATCAGGACCAGGACGAGATAAAGATAGTGGGTTTGATTGCCAAGATTAAACAGACGACTACCCGGGTCAAGCAAGAAAAGATGGCAATCCTTAAATTAGAAGACTTAGGAGGCATAGTTGAGGTGCTAGTTTTTCCCCGCGCCTTTGCCAAAGTCAGCCGCTATATACAGCCAAGCACAGTGGTATTGGTGAGGGGTATCCTTAACCTGCGGGAAGATACACCCAAGATTATTGTCAATGATTTATTCCCCTTTGATGAAATTCATAAGTTAATCACTGCTATAAACATAAATCTTTCAGGTGTACGTGAAAATATATTTGAAAGCCTAAAAGGCTTGTTGTCATCCTCTCCGGGCAATATACCCATATACCTGCACCTGGATACGCCTACCAGGTCCAGGGTGCAGCTGGTCGTAGGCGATGGCCTTTATGTATCCGCATCTATCAGGCTGATTGAGGATATAGAAGATTTATTGGGAGAAGGAAGATTATCCCTGGTAATTTAGATATTAATGAAACTTTTGCTTGACTTCGTAACTTTTTGATGTTATTATAGTTAAGTAAGTACATAAGTTATGGAGCTAGAGATTAAAAATAAATAAGCGACATAACTTATTGTACGAACTTACACTTGACATTTATTTTACGTTATTATTAATTCAAAATGTCAAGTGTCAAATTCGCCCGCCAAAGGCGGGACTCATTTGAGGGGGTGAACAATGACAAAGAAAGATATTATCTTAAAAGTTTCCGATGAAACCAACCTGAAGCAGATAGATGTAAAAAAAGTTGTGCAGAAGACTTTTGATACCATTGTTGAGGCTTTGACAAGGGGAGAAAAGATAGAGTTACGTAATTTCGGCGTCTTCAAGATAAAGCAGAGAAAAAGCCGCACAGGTAGGAATCCTCGCACCAATCAGGTTATCCCTGTCCCACCTAGAAAAGTAGTAGTCTTTAAGGCCGGCTTAGAGATGAAGCAAAAGGTAAGATAGAAAGAATTCCTCTAAAATCCGAATTTACAAAAATTTCTAGAAAAAGGTTTATAAGGCGAACCTTGAGTCATGTTTAAAAGAGTCCCGGGTACAAAGGATATTTTGCCAGGAGAAGTACTAGCCTGGCAGAAGCTGGAAGAAAAGGCAAAGCAGATTTTCTCTCTTTATAATTATAAAGAGATACGCCCGCCATTGATTGAAGAGGCCTCTTTATTCAACCGTTCTTTAGGTGAGTCAGCAGAAATAGTGCAGAAACAGATGTTTCTCATCAGCAATAAAGATGACCTCTATTGCCTGCGGCCAGAGGCCACCGCCTCTGTGGTACGCGCTTATATTGAAAACAATCTCCATAAACAAACAGGATTTGTAAAATTTTATTATAAAGGCGCTATGTTTCGCCTTGAGAGGCCCCAGAAAGGAAGGTTGCGGCAATTTCATCACCTGGGCTGCGAGGCAATCGGTTCCGGCGATCCGCATTTGGATACAGAGGTTATCTCTCTGGCAGACAATCTGCTTAAGGCATTTGGCTTGAAAGATTACCGCATTAAGATAAATAGCCTGGGTTGCCTCAAAGATAAAAAAGAATTAAGCATAAAATTAAAAAATAGCTTAGAGGCAAAGTTAGAAAAATTATGCGCAGACTGTAAAATAAGATTCAGGAATAACCCCTTACGGATTCTGGACTGTAAAATAGAGTCTTGCCAGGAAATAGTCAGGGGATTACAAATCCACGATGACTATCTTTGCCCGGAATGCAAAGCGCATTTTTCCAAAGTAAGGGCCGGTTTAGAGGCCCTAAATATAAACTATGAAATATCTCCATTGCTTGTGCGCGGCCTGGATTACTATACCCGCACTGTTTTTGAAATCGCACACAAGGATCTGGGGGCTCAGGATGCCTTAGGCGCAGGCGGCAGGTACGATAATTTAGTTAAAGAATTAGGCGGGCCTGATTTAGGCGCCATTGGTTTTGCATTGGGCGTAGAGAGGGTTTTGTTAGTTGCTAAGTCGGTCGGTGAAGAAGTGCTGCAGAATAGATTGGTATATATAATTACCCTGGGTGAACCGGCAAAATCCCAAGGATTAAAATTATTAGATAAGCTGCGCCGGGCAGGAATTACCTCAGATACCGATTATGAAAATAAGTCCCTGAAGAGCGCATTGAGGCTGGCAAATGATTCGGGCGCGCCATTGGTCCTGATTGTCGGAGAAAATGAGCTGAATAAAGATGTAGTTACATTGAAAGATATGCGCTTAAAGGAACAAAAGGAAGTCAGATACGACGATTTGTTAGCCCAGATAGAGCTGAGGCTAAGAGAATAATTAATGAGCAGACAACTTGCGGAACAAAATGAACGCAAGTTGTAGCGAAGCGTCTGCGAATTAATCCCGCCTACGGCGGGATAACTTCAGACATATAACTTACGTTCGCTATCGCTCCGTAAGTTATGTCTTCACTTATGTTACGCACACATACCTGCGGCGAATTGAATGCAAGCAATACAGGAGAGAAAGTTATCCTTTGCGGCTGGGTAGCCAGGCGCCGCGACCACGGCAAATTAATTTTTATTGACCTTAGGGACAGACACGGATTTACCCAGGTTGTTTTTTCGCCTCGCGATTGCCCGGGGGCTTATGACCAGGCGCAAGGCCTGCGCAGTGAGTTCGTGATTAAAATAACCGGCATAGTAAACAAGCGGCCGCAGGGAACTTTGAATCCGAAGCTACCTACCGGAGAGATAGAAATCCTTGCGCAAGACTTAGAGATTTTAAACACAAGTGCCACGCCTGCCTTTGAGATAGAAGAAGATTCAGATATCGCTGAAGAAACAAGGCTGAAATACCGTTATCTTGATTTAAGGAGAAAAAAAGTATTTGATAATTTTATACTGCGCAGCAAAGTTTACAGGATTATACGTAACTTTCTTGATCCGTTAGGGTTTATAGAATGCGAAACACCTATCCTTACCAAATCTACTCCGGAGGGAGCCCGCGACTATTTAGTGCCTTCCCGGATTAATCCGGGTTACTTTTACGCCCTTCCCCAATCACCGCAGTTATTCAAGCAGATTTTGATGGTTGCCGGCATTGAGAAATATTATCAGATTGCCAAGTGCTTCCGGGACGAAGATTTGCGCGCCGACCGTCAGCCAGAATTCACCCAGCTTGATTTGGAGATGTCTTTTATTGAAGAAGAAGATATTTTTTCCCTTACCGAAGAGTTAATGAAACTGATATTCAAAGGAATAAAAGGCATTGAAATCAAAACCCCCTTTGTGCGCATTACTTTTGCGCAGGCACAGAATAAATACAAATCAGATAAACCGGATCTCAGGAAGGAATTAAACACCGAATTTGCCTTTGCCTGGGTGACAGATTTTCCTTTATTTAAATACAATGCGCAAGAAAAGCGCTGGGAGAGCGAGCATCACCCTTTTACCGCACCGCATAAAGATGACATTGATAAGCTTCAGGAGGCGCCAGACAAGGTAAAATCGCGCTCGTATGATCTGGTATTGAATGGCACAGAGATAGGTTCCGGTTCCATAAGAATACATAACCAGAAACTCCAGGAAAAGATTTTTGACGTTATCGGAATAAACAAAGATGAGGCGCATAAGCGTTTCGGTTTTCTTTTAGAGGCATTTCAATTTGGCGCTCCGCCGCACGGCGGCATTGCCCTTGGGCTGGACAGGCTCCTGGCGGTTCTTGCAGGAGAATCAAGCATCAGGGAGGTAATTGCTTTTCCCAAGACGAGCATTGCTGTTTGTCCATTAACAAGCGCGCCTTCAGAGGTAGATGAGAAGCAGTTAAAGGAATTGAATTTAACCGTCAAAAAAGGAGGAGTAAATGAAAAGAGGAGATAAATTCTATTTTCTGGGGTTAGGGATGCTATTTTTATTATCCGGGTGCGTGGTAAGGACATATCCGTTACAGAAGGACCGTGTAGACCAGGATTTAAATATCGGCAACCGCGGATATCTTAAGGGCCAGGCGCCTGCAATTAACGAGTCTGAAAGAAAAAAGACCCGCGCTACCCAGGTAGTAGAGATTGAGATGTTCCCGCCGATAAGATTTGAGAAAGCACGCAAAATAAAACCTCAGGAAACACCGTCAATGCAAGTAGAGACCTTCGAAGAGGGAGGCAACCGCGGGTATATTACCCAAAGTAGCGCTGCGGAAATAAACGAATCGGGGGCGTCCTTTGAAAAGTATACGGTGCAAAAAGGAGATACGCTGCAAAAAATCTCTCAGAAATTTTATGGCACAACAAAAAAATGGTCGAAGATTTATGAAGCTAACAAAGATACAATGAAAGGGCCGAATAAGATTTACCCGGGACAGGTAATTGATATACCTCGGGATTCATCTATGCAGCTTCTGGAGCCCAAAGAAAACCTTAAGTGAGCACATAAGTTATGGAGATAGCTATCAATTAGTTATTTCGACATAACTTATCTGTGCGAACTTATCCCGCCGTAGGCGGGATTAAATACGCATATGGAGAAAAAAATAAAACTGCAGTCACACCAGGAATCACAGGCCCTGGTGGGCTCACATGATGAAAATATAAAGATAATAGAGAAAGAATTTAAGGTAAAGCTCACTCTACGCGGAGAATACCTTAAGATAAGCGGCACGGCAGCTAATATTAGCAAGGCGCAGAACTTAATTGATTATTTATTGACCACACTGCGCTCCGGATCAAAAGAATTGGAGAGTTCAGATTTATATTGCTTGATTACAGGCTTTAAGAAGAAAGAAAAAGAAGGAGGAATGGGCCTGGCCGAAGTTAATATTACCAGTTCCGGCAGGGGTAAACAGATAGGCCCAAGGACAAAAGGCCAGCGCGAATATGTCGAGGCAATAAAAAATTATGATATTGTCTTTGGCATTGGCCCGGCTGGCACAGGCAAGACGTATCTGGCTATGGCCTGTGCTGTAGAAGCCTTAAAAAAACAGGAGGTGCGTAGGATTATCCTTACGCGTCCTGCAATCGAGGCAGGAGAATCTTTAGGATTTCTGCCCGGAGACATGTACGAGAAGATATCGCCTTATCTTCGGCCGCTTTACGACGCGCTATACGATATGATGGAGGCTGAGCGTATCGAGAAATATTTGGAAACCGGGATAATTGAAGTAGCGCCATTAGCGTATATGAGGGGCAGGACATTAAACGACGCCTTCATTATTTTAGATGAAGCCCAGAACTGCACTGCCGAGCAGATGAAGATGTTTTTGACCAGACTTGGGTTTGATTCTAAGGCAGTAATTACCGGAGATATGACGCAAAGCGATTTGCCGGATGGTAAGCCCATAGGCTTAATTCAGGCCCAGGACATTCTTAAAGAGATTAAAGAAATAAGCTTTATTTATTTTACTGGTTTTGACGTAGTCAGGCATGCGCTTGTACAAAGGGTTATTGAGGCATATGAAAAATCAAATCGCGGTAAATAGAATAAAGCTTGTTTTAGTTACGGCAGTATTATTCTTTGTCAGTTTTATCCTCCAGCTGAATTTAATCATCCCTGTTTTTCTGCTATCCCTCCTTGCCTATATTAAATATCGTGACGCTGATTTAAGAAATTACAGCCTGCTTAACTTATCCTTTCTTTTTATAATTTTTGTAGTCACTAGCTACTTTATTGTAAGCCACGGATGGTCAAAATTTTATATCCCCTTTTGTTTTATCCCCATGCTAACTACCGTATTATTTAACAACCTTGAGTTATCCTTGGTTGTTACTATTGCAACTTCGGTATTTATAGCCTCCATAGCAGGAAACCACCTGCATCTGGGGGTATTATTTTTTTCAAGCGGGCTCTTCTCCAGTATTTTGGTCTTGAATGCGCGCAGGCGCATCACGATTATCCGCGCAGGTTTTATTGCCGGGGTCCTGCAGGCAGCCCTTTTGTTTTTTGTTGACCGTTTCTGGTTAGGGCCGTCAAAGGCCTATTTAAGCAGCTACTTAATCGTTATGGTCAATGGTCTGCTTTCCAGCATCATAGTTATCGGGGTACTGCCCGTTTTTGAATATCTTTTCAGGACCGTTACCAATATCAGCTTGCTAGAATTAGCTGATTTTAACCATCCCTTATTGCAGCGCATGATTTTAGAAGCGCCTGGCACATATCATCATAGTTTAGTGGTGGGGAATATGTCTGAAAGCGCATGTACAGCAGTGGGTGCCAATTCATTATTAGCCAGAATCGGCGCTTATTATCACGATATCGGCAAGCTCCATAAGCCGGATTATTTCAGCGAGAATCAGAGCCTTAGCGAGAGCAGGCACGATAATTTGTCCCCCACGATGAGCAAGCTGGTAATTATGAACCATGTCAAGGAAGGAATAGAATTAGCCAAAAAAAACAGACTTAATCCCCGCTTGATAGATTTTATCATACAGCATCACGGAAACAGCCTGGTGTATTATTTCTACCGCCGCGCATTAGAAAATTTAGAGGATGACCAGGAGATAAAGGAGGAGGGCTTCCGCTATCCCGGGCCAAAGCCTAATACAAAAGAGACAGCAATAGTATTATTGGCGGATTCTGTCGAGGCCGCTACGCGCGCGTTAAAGGACCCATTGCCGGTAAAAATCGAAGAAGTCGTTCACAAGGTGATTAATAACAAATTTATTGACGGACAGCTCGATGAATGCGATTTAACCTTGAAAGACCTGGAAAAGATTTCCAAAATTTTCATCAGAATCCTGAACGGTATCTATCATAGCCGGATTACTTACCCTGAAAACACACTGTCAAGAAGTGAAAATAACCATAAAAGATTTCCAAAAGAAGATTCCCGTCAATCCGAAAAGGATAAAAAAGACAATTCTTAATATCCTATCAAAAGAGGCTATAAAGAAATCAGGCGAAATAACTGTTTGTTTTGTAAATGACCGCAATATAAAAAAGCTTAATTTAAGATACCGCGGCCGGAATCAGGCGACGGATGTCTTAGCCTTCGATCTTTCAGAGCCTAAAAGCCAAAGAATCTTTGGCGATATAGCCATATCCACTGATGCGGCTGTACGGGGAGCCAAGATTTATAAGACTAATGTATTTTATGAGTTAAATTTATACGTGGCTCACGGAATTTTGCATATTTTAGGTTATTCCGACCATACCACCAAAGAAAAAGGATTGATGCATAAAAAGGAAGAGGAATATGTCCATACATAAAACTGAGGCTATAGTCTTAAACAGGCGCGACTTTCGCGAATCTTCATTAATAGCGGATTTCTATACCCGCGATTTCGGTAAAATCAGCGGCATATTAAAAGGCATAAGAAAGGAACCGGCTAAGTTTGCCAGCAACATGGAGCCATTTTCATTAAACGATATAATATTTTACAAAAAAAGTAATTCATCCCTGCACCTTGTATCGCAGGCAGATAAGAAGAATAGTTTCAGCAATATCAGGCAGCATATGGTTAAGGCAGGCATAGGCAGTTTTATGATGGAGCTTTTAGGCGCGGTTATGCCGCATGAGGATAAGAATGAAGATGTATTTGATCTAAGCCTGGTCTGCCTCGGAGAATTGGAAAATTCCAGGAATCCGGATAAGGTATTGACTATTTTTAAGATTAAAATTTTAGCGCTTTCCGGCTTCAAGCCGCATTTTGACTCCTGTGTTTCCTGCCAGGGTAAAATTCTGGGGCAGTCAAAATTCAGCTTAGGTTTAGGAGGGCTTCTATGCCCGGGGTGTTCTACAAAAGATGCCTCCAGCCGCTCTATATTCCGCGGCACGGTAGCCACAATTTTACATATCGAGAAGAACGATTTTGCGAATGTGCTTAACCTGGGGATGAACCCGCAGATAAAAAAAGAATTAGATCTGATTCTAAATGCGTTCTTAAATTTTCATTTAGAGAAAGAATTAAAATCTCAAAAGGTGCTCAATAGGCTCACTGATTTACAGTTGCAGGGTACTTATTAATTGAATTCTTAACTGCCAGCCTGTTAGTAATTTAGCGTGTAAGCCGCATAACTAGTCAAGGGAGA
>JAQUAH010000036.1 GCA_028687345.1 Candidatus Omnitrophota bacterium
GATACAAGCGCTATCCCTCTGCCTCTTAAAACCATGGGGACCTTGTCTTTTTTCACATAAACGCGTAACCCCGGCTTTGAAACCCTTTTTATATTTGTTATCGCTGGCCTGCCCGCGGTATATTTTAGATAAACCCTCACTAACCCCTGCTTTTTATCTTCTATGAGCTTAAAATTTTCAATGTAACTTTCTTTCTTTAAGATTTCTAAAATAGATTTTATATTGTTGGAGGCAGGTACATCCACATTTTCCTTTTTGGCCATTATGGCATTGCGTATTATTGTAAATGCATCAGCAATTAAATCTGTCCTTGACATTTTTTCCTCATCCTTGGTTTAATTTTATTTATTACCAGCTTGCCTTTTTTATCCCCGGTATCAACCCCTGCCACGCCAATTCCCTGAAACAGAGGCGGCAGAGCTGAAATCTTCTTAGGTATCCTCCTGACCTGCCGCAGATATGACAACGGTTGTATTTACGCGAAGAAAACTTAGGGGATCTTTTCCATCGTGCCAACTGTGAATTCTTTGCCATTTAATTAGTCCTTATTTTTTTGAGAAAAGGGCATCCCGAATAATTTTAATAATTCCCGCGCCTGCTCCTTAGTTCTGGCATTCTTGATAACAAAGGTAATATCCATGCCCTGGGGCCGGCCCATCTTGTCATACTCTATCTCGGGAAATATCCCCTGTTCATTTAAACCTAAGGTATAATTTCCGGCATGGTCAAATGATTCCGGAGAAACTCCCCGAAAGTCCCGGATGCGAGGGAGGGCGACATTTATTAAACGGTCCATAAACTCATACATCAGAGCCCTTCGAAGGGTCACTTTGCATCCTATAGGTGAACCTTGTTTAATCTTAAAATTTGCAATAGCTTTTTTTGCCCGTATTAAAATCGGTTTTTGTCCGGTAATCATAGCCAAGTCTTCCATTGATTTTTCCAGAATCTTGACATCCAACAGCCCTTCACCGACACCCATATTGACCACTATTTTTTCCAGGCGCGGCAGGGCATACTTATTTTTGATGGAAAAAGTTTGCATCATATCTTTGGCGACATCGTTCCTATATCTTTCTAGCAACCTTGGTATCATTTTGCCTCTTGCCCCCCTAATTTCTATATTGCTTCTTTACAGCTCTTGCACACCCGCGATTTTGTCCCGTCTTTGGCCTGTGAAATGCCTACTCTTACGGGACGGTTGCAGTGTTTGCAAAAAAACATAAGATTTGAAATACTTATCGGTGACTCAATCGACACAATCCCGCCCTGCTGATCCTGGCGTGTCTGGCGCTTGTGTTTCTTCACCAAGTTTATTCCTTCAACAAGGCAGCGGTTTTGCCCTGAATATACCTGAAGGATTTTGCCTTTTTTATCTCTATCCCTGCCTTTGATGACCTGAACTATATCGTCTTTTTTTATCTTAAGCATCAAATAACCTCTGGCGCTAAGGAAACAATTTTTGTAAAATTCTTTTCTCTAAGCTCTCTTGCCACAGGGCCGAAAACACGCGTACCCCTGGGATTCAGTTGAGCGTCTATAAAAACAATGGCATTACGGTCAAACCTTAATACCGAACCATCCGGCCGCCTGATCGGGTCTTTTGTGCGCACAACCACTGCCTTTGCCACTTCTCCCTTTTTAATTATTGCATCGGCGGAAGATTCTTTAACATTGACATTGATAATGTCCCCTATCCTGGCGAAGCTCTTGCCCTTCCTGCCTAAAACACCGATAAGCGAAGCGCGTCTGGCGCCGGTATTATCCGCCACATCTAAAATACTGCGCAATTGAATCATTTAAATATCCTCTTTTAGCGCTACTGTGCTCTGCGCTTTTTTAATGACCTTTACTACCCGAAAGCGCTTATCCTTTGATAGCGGCCTTGTTTCTTCTATCAGCACCGTATCCTGCATTTTGGCAATTCCCTTTTCGTCATGGGCCTTAAATTTATTATGGCGCTTGATAATCTTGCCATATTTAGCGTGTTTTGCAAGATGAAAGGTTTTGACTATAACAGTCTTCTGCATCTTATCACTGATTACTATACCGATGAATTGCTTCCTTTTACCCATTTTATTTCTCTTTCTTTTCGTTTAGAATAGTCTTTATCCTGGCGATATCCCTTTTAACAAGAGAAAACAGATGCGGTTTTTCCACCCTGCCTTCATAACGCTGCAGGTTAAGCTTAAACAATTCCTCCTTCAGGGATTTTTCTTTAACTTTTAAATCATCGTTAGAAAGGCTACGTAATTCTTGCATTTTCATTTGTTCTCAGGCAGCATTATTTATGCCTCCTCACAATAAACTTTGTTTTAAACGGTAATTTATACGCCGCCAATCTAAAACACTGTAATGCGTAATCCTGCGGTACGCCACCTAATTCAAAGAGGACGCGTCCTCTTTTTACTACGGCCACCCAATGGTCCAGTTCGCCTTTGCCCTTTCCCATGCGGACTTCTGCCGGTTTCTTGGTGATAGATTTATCAGGGAAAACCCTAATCCAAAGTTTTCCTCCCTTGTGCAGCTGCCTGGCCAAGATGACCCTTATTGCCTCAATCTGTGTGTTTTTAAGCCAGCCATTCTCCAGGGACTTTAAGCCAAATTCGCCAAAAGCTAATTCCGCACCAGTAGTGGCAACTCCGCGCCTTGTCCCTTTCTGAAGCTTGCGATATTTTACCCTCTTTGGCATCAAAACCATATTTTAAAAATCTCCGTTTTAATCTTTAAGCCGATTGTCCAGTTTGCCGCTGGCCCACTGCCAGGCCTTGAGCTTGCGTATTAAGGTTACTGGTATCCTGCCTGCCTCTCTTTGTGAGAATCTCACCCTTATAAATCCAGGTTTTAACTCCTATCAAGCCATAAGTAGTAAGGCTTTCTGCAAAGCCGTAATCTATATCTGCACGCAAGGTCTGTAAGGGGACCTTGCCTTGTTTATAGGTTTCGGTACGGGACATTTCAGCGCCGTTTAAACGCCCGGCGCATGTTACCCTTACGCCTTTTGCCCCTGCATTCATAGTCTGCTCCATCGCCCGTTTTACTGCGCGCCGGAATGCTACTCTTTTTTCTATCTGCAGAGATATGTTTTCTGCGACTAACTGCGCATCCAATGGCGGATTTTTTACTTCCTCTATATCAATAGACATCTCGGTTTTAACCATATTGCTCAAGTCTTCTCTCAAACGTTCAATGTCTGCACCGTGCCTGCCGATTATTATGCCCGGCCTGGCAGTGCGAATGCGTATTTTTAACTTATCGGCCAATCTCTCTATGATAATACTCGAAATAGCCGCCTGCTTAAACCTTGCTTTGATAAATTTTCTTATTGTATAATCCTCGTAGATGAATTTAGGATAATCTTTAGCATTGGCAAACCAACGGCTATGCCATGTTCTTATAATTCCCATTCGCAGTATGAATGGATGGACTTTTTGCCCCATACGTCTCCTTTCCCGCCATTATGTTAAAATATTCCGGGCGGGATCCCGCAGCTACATAAAATTATTTCGGCGGGAAGCTCCTTAGGTCCAATTCTATTTTAATGTGCGCTGTTCTTTTTTTTATCGGCGCTGCCCTTCCGAAAGCAGCTGCCTTGTATCTTTTCCATGTCGGGCCCACATTGCAGATTACCTTGGATAGATATAGCTGTTCTGCCGTAAAACCCTTAACTTTTGCATTTGCGATTGCCGATTTTAAAATCTTGAGCAAATATTCCTTCGGCCGTTTATTTAAATTAATCAGTATATTCGTTGCCTCCAAGGCGCCTTTGTTTCGAATTAAGGCCATAACCTGCCTTACCTTTGAAGGGGAAATCCTCAAAAATTTACCTTCTGCCTTTGCTATCATAACTTATGTCTTCTCCGGTGCTTTCTTTGCTTTTACGCCCCCGTGTTTCCTGAAAATTCTGGTAGGAGCGAATTCGCCAAGTTTATGCCCGACCATATTTTCAGTTACAAAGACCGGGACATGTTTCCTGCCGTCATATACCGCAAATGTTAATCCTACGAATTCCGGGATAATGGTCGAGGACCTGGACCAGGTTTTAATAGCCTGGCGTGTCCCTGAACCGCGTAAATTTTCAACCTTTTTCAATAATTTTTCTTCTACAAACGGGCCTTTTTTTAGTGAACGTGGCATAATTTATTTCCTTCGTTTAATAATGAATTTATTTGAGTACCTTACCTTTTTTCTGGTCTTGTAACCTTTTGTCGGTTTTCCCCAGGGGCTAACAGGATGCGGATTTCCCTGGCCGGATTTTCCTTCGCCGCCTCCATGCGGATGGTCTACCGGATTCATGGCTAAACCTCTGACTGTAGGCCTGACGCCTAGCCAGCGTTTCTTCCCTGCCTTGCCTAAACTAAGCGCCTCATGTTCAACATTGCCCATCTGGCCTATGGTAGCATGGCAATCCAGACTGACTAACCTTACTTCTCCGGAAGGAAGCCTTACATGCGCGATTTGCTCTTCTTTTGCCATAATCTGTGCACTGGTACCTGCACTTCTTACAATTTGGCCTCCCTGACCTTTCATTAACTCTATATTGTGAATCAAGGTACCCGAAGGGATATATCTCAAGAGTAGGCAGTTTCCGGTTTTTATCTCTGCATCCTTCTGGTTGGAAGAAATGATTGTTTCGCCGACATTTAACCCTAACGGAGCCAAGATATACCTTTTTTTCTTGTCTGGGTATTCCAAAAGCGCAATCCTTGCGGAACGGTTCGGGTCGTACTCAATAGCGATGACTTTAGCGGGTACTTCGAATAAATCCCTCTTAAAGTCGATTATACGCATCATCTGTTTATGCCCGCCGCCCTGGTGCCTGACGGTTATTCGACCATATGCATTGCGGCCGCCGTGTTTTTTAAGCGGCATAAGCAGTGATTTTTCGGGTTTCTTTTTGGTGATTTCCGAGAAATCGCTTCCGCTCATCCACCGCCTGGAATGGGTTGTAGGTTTAAATTTTATTATGCCCATATGTTATGCCGTTTCTATCTTCTGCCCCTCTTTTAAGGTAACTATTGCTTTTTTTAAGTCAGGTGTTCTGCCTAACTGGTACCTTACCCTTTTTAATTTCCCCATTGAAATAAACGTATTCACGTTCTTTACCTTTACCTTGTATATCTCTTCTACTGCATGTTTTATTTCTAACTTATTCGCAGCATTATGCACTAAAAAAAGGTATTTACCCTCTGGTTCGTATACTGTTGACTTTTCTGTCTTGATTAAAGATTTAATTATATCCTGAGGAATCATTTCTTTTCCTTGCGCGATTTAACCTGTGACAACCTGTCTGTAAGTTCGGTTAAGCCGTTTTTGGTAATAACTAGCTTACGATGAGCCATTACCTCATAGGCATGCGTATCTTTTGCCAGGTTTATATCTAAAAACTTTAGGTTACGAAGCGCTAATTTTAAATTATTATCGCATTTATCCAGTAAAAGAAGGACGCTGAAAATTTTTTGTTTTTTTTCGTTATTTAATTTTAAATTTGAGAATATCTTTGCTGCCGCGCTGGTTTTAGGTTTATCAATTTTTAAATCATCTAAGATAAGCATATCGTTTTCTTTGACTTTCGCGTTGATGATTGACTTTAATGCTTGGGCTTTTAATTTCTGCGGGAGCTTATAAGAGTAATCCCTGGGGTGCGGCCCGAAGGTTACCCCGCCATGGCGCCATAATGGAGAACGGGTTGAACCGACCCTGGCCCTGCCTGTTCCTTTTTGTTTCCAGGGTTTACGCCCGCCGCCGGAAACTTCTCCCCTCGTTTTGGTTGCGGCCATGCCTTTTCTTTGGTTAGCCCTGTACGCAGTAATCGCCTGATAAAGGACAGCGGTATTTATGCTTCCGTCAAATACCTTTGCATCCAGCTTTATTGAATCCACTTCTTTGCCTTCGGTATTATATATAGGTAAGGTTATAGCTTCCATTGTTTATCCGTTGCTCGGCTTATCTGTTGTTTGAAGCTTCTTCTTTTTAGCCCTTCTAATAATCAAATAACTGTTCTTATGCCCGGGTACTGCCCCTTTTACCATCAAAAGATTATTCTCTGCATCTATCTTTACTACTTTAAGATTTTGCACTGTCATCCTGTGGTTACCCATATGCCCGGGCAAATGATGGCCCTTCCATACCCTGCCCGGCGTAGTGCTGGAACCGATTGAACCTATACGGCGACGAGACGTAGAACCGTGTGTCTGAGGGCCTCCGTGCCAATTCCAACGCTTCATCCCTCCCTGAAAACCTTTTCCGATCGAATTACCCGTAATATCCACGAAATCACCGGATTTAAATAAATCCACCTTTACCTCTTCGCCGATTTTGTATTCTTTGGCCGGCTCCTTTAAGAATTCTTTGATTAACTTACAGGGAGAAACGTTTGCTTTCTTATAGGTGCCTAAGAGCGGTTTTTTCAAGTGCTTCTCTTTGCATGAATCAAAGCCTATGCGTATGCTCTTTTGATTCATGCCTATTATCGGGCACGGCCCTGCTTCAATGACAGTGACGCTGATAAACCTTCCGTCTTCGCCAAAAACATGCGTCATTCCTAATTTTTTACCCAGTAATCCTACCATATCGTTTATCCGTTACTCCGTTTATCCGTCGTATTCCCCCGAGCCATCCAAAACGAAGTCGAGGGACGGGTCAACTTTATTTGATCTCTACATCTACTCCCGCAGGCAGATTCAGCTTTTTTAGTGAATCTATCGTCTTTGACGTCGGCTCGAATATATCGATAAGGCGTTTATGGGTCGCTAATTCAAATTGCTCGCGGGATTTCTTATCGATTACAGGAGAACGCAATACAGTATAAATCTCCCTTTTAGTAGGCAGAGGCACCGGGCCTGAAAGTTTGGCGCCGGTGCGCCTGACTGTATCTACGATCTCCAATACCGCCTGGTCTAATAGACGATGGTCGTAAGCCTTAAGTTTAATACGTATCTTTTGCATTATTGTTTATCCGTTATTCCGTTTTAGGCTATAACCTCGGTAACAACTCCTGCTCCAACCGTATGCCCGCCTTCACGGATTGCAAAACGCGATTCCTTCTCCATGGCAATAGGCGTAATTAATTCTACCTCTAGATTGACATTATCACCGGGCATTACCATCTCTGCGCCCTGGGGAAGCTGTACGCTTCCGGTAACATCTGTGGTGCGAAAATAGAACTGCGGCCTATACCCCTTAAAGAAAGGCGTATGCCTTCCGCCTTCTTCTTTAGTAAGGATGTAAACCTGCGCTTTGAATTTAGTATGCGGAGTAATGGACTTGGGCGCTGCTATAACCATACCGCGCTCAATGTCATTCTTTTCCACGCCTCTTAAGAGCAGGCCTACGTTGTCTCCGGCCTGGCCTTCATCCAGAATCTTTCTGAACATTTCTATGCCGGTAACAACCGTTTTTCTTACCTCTGGCCTTAAACCCACTAATTCTACTTCGTCATTTAATTTGACTTTTCCGCGTTCAATTCTTCCTGTACCTACGGTCCCTCTGCCTTCAATGCTAAAAACATCTTCTACTGCCATAAGTAACGGCTTGTCTAAATCTCTTACGGGCATAGGGATAAATTCATCCACGGCTTTCATCAGGTCAAGGATAGGTTTTACATCAGGGCTATTAGAATCATTAGCTGCCTGCAGCGCCTTTAATGCGCTTCCCCTGATAATCGGGGTTTTATCTCCGGGATATCCGTATTTTGTAAGAAGTTCTCTTACTTCCATCTCTACCAGGTCAATAAGCTCCTTATCAGAAACAACGTCTATTTTATTCAGGAATACTACCATTGCAGGAACGTTGACTTGCCTTGCCAGGAGAATATGCTCTCTGGTTTGAGGCATAGGACCGTCAGCTGCAGAAACTACGAGTATTGCGCCATCCATCTGAGCTGCACCGGTAATCATATTTTTGATGTAGTCGGCATGACCCGGACAGTCTATATGTGCATAATGGCGATTATCCGTTTCGTATTCAACGTGTGCAACGGAGATAGTAAGTATTTTACTTTCGTCTCTGACCGCGCCACCCTTGGCTATATCTGCGTATTCTCTTGGCTGGGCCTTGCCTAATTTTGCCAATACATGAGTAATAGTAGAAGTTAGTAATGTCTTACCATGGTCAATGTGGCCGATAGTTCCGATATTTACATGCGGTTTAGATCTTACAAATTTTTCTTTAGCCATTAAAACACCTCCTGATTTTTAAAGTTTTTTTCTTGAGCCTCCGGCAGTAAAGCCTGTGGTAATCTTTTCTGCTATATGTGAAGGCACCTCAGCGTAAAATGAGGGCTCCATTGTATAGGATGCGCGGCCTTGGGTCAGACTCCTTGAAATGGTCGCGTAATTAAAAATTTCAGCCAGAGGTACATATGCCCTGATTGCGCGGACATTTGCGCGTTGCGCAAGCGAGATTATCTTGGCCCGACGAGAATTCAGGTCTCCAATCACCGCGCCCATGTATTCCTCTGGGACTACAATTTCCATATCCATGACCGGCTCCAATAATATAGAATGCGCCTTTCTTAACCCCTCGGAAAAAGCGATTGCAGCAGCCATCTGAAAGGCCATTTCTGATGAGTCTACCTCATGAAAAGACCCGTCTATCAGGGTTATCTTTACGTCTGTAACCGGATATCCTGCTAAGACGCCGCTCTTGGTGGCACCCATGACTCCTTGTTTAACCGAAGGGATAAATTCGCGCGGTATAGCGCCGCTTTTAATCTTGTCTATAAAAGTAATACCTTGCCCGGGCATCTCCTGGGGTTCCATTTCTATGACTACGTGGCCGTATTGGCCATGGCCGCCTGTCTGCTGAATAAATTTTCCCGTAGAGCTAACTTTCCTGGTGATAGTTTCCCGGTAAGCCACCTGAGGCATGCCCACCTCTGCCTGCACGCTAAATTCCCGCAAAATCCTGTCAATCACTATCTCTAAATGCAGTTGCCCCATCCCGGCAATAATAGTTTCTCCCGTTTCCTGGTTATAAATTACCCTGAATGACGGGTCTTCTTCCGCTAACTTATGCAGTGCCAGGCCTAATTTTTCCTGGTCAAGCTTTGTCCTTGGCTCAATAGCCTGTTGCAGTACCGGTTCAGGAAAACGCATTTCCTCAATAAGGATAGGGCTTTTTTCTTCGCACAGGGTATCGCCGGTTTTTGTCTCTTTTAATCCCACTACTGCCACGATATCTCCCGTATGCACTGCCTCAATAACTTCCTGGCGGTTAGCATGCATCCTCACCAATTTAGTAATGCGTTCTTTCACCCTCTTTGATGCATTATAAACATTAGCGCCTGTTTTTATATGCCCTGAATAAACCCGGATATAATTGATTCTGCCTACATATGGGTCAGTAGCAACTTTAAAGCACAACGCACAAAATGGCGCCTGGTCAGATGCTTTAATTTCCTCAAAGTCTCCGCTGTCAGGGTTTGTCCCCTTTATACTTGGCAGGTCCTGTGGAGAAGGCAGATAATCGCAGATTGCGTCAAGGAGAAGCTGAACTCCCCTGTTCCTGAAGGAACTGCCGCATAAAACGGGAACGAATTTATTCTGGATAACACTTTTACGTATCGCCTCTTTAATCTCTAAGGCAGTAATTTTTTTTGTGTGCACGAAACTGTCCATAATCTTTTCATCTACATCCGCAATTCTCTCCAAAAGCACATCCCTGTATTTATTCGCTTCGGCCTGCATAGCCTCAGGCACATCCTTAATTTCGAATTCTAGGCCCATATCATCTTTATACAAAATCAATTTTTTCTCAATCAGGTCTACCTCGCCCTTAAAATCATCCCCTTCATAATAGGGTAACTGAATTGCGGCGGCATTTGCACCTAATTTTTTATGCATTTGCTTAATGGTGTCAAAGAAATTACTTCCCTGCCTGTCCATCTTATTCACAAATGCAATCCTCGGTACCCCGTAACGGTCAGCCTGGCGCCAGACTGTTTCTGATTGCGGCTCTACGCCGCCTACGCCGCAAAAAACAACCACTGCTCCATCCAGGATTTTTAATGACCTTTCTACTTCTATGGTAAAATCCACGTGGCCCGGAGTATCAATAATATTGATACTAAAATCCTTCCATTTGGATGTTGTGCAGGCTGCAGTAATAGTGATGCCTCTTTCCTGCTCCTGTACCATCCAGTCCATAGTAGCAGTCCCTTCGTCCACCTCGCCAATTTTATAAGTCCTCCCGGTATAATAGAGTATGCGCTCGGTAGTCGTGGTCTTGCCGGCGTCTATATGCGCGATAATCCCTATATTCCTAATTTTATCTAACTGTATTTTTCGCATGTTTCTTTACCACCTAAAATGCGCAAATGCCTTATTTGATTCAGCCATCTTATGCGTGTCATCCCTCTTTTTTATGGCAGAACCTTCTCCCTTATAGGCCGCTATAATCTCCTCAGCAAGTTTTTCCTTCATGGGCTTGCCCTTTTTTTGCTTGGCAAAATCCCTAATCCAGCGTAGCGCAATAGATGTGCCGCGTTCCTGCCTGACTTCAATCGGGACCTGATAAGTTGCGCCACCCACCCTGCGGGGCTTTACTTCAAGTCTTGGCCTTGCATTGTCCAGCGCCTTATGAAAAATCTTTAAAATATCCGGCTCATTGAGCTGTTTTTTCACAATCTCAAAAGCGCCGTAAACCATTTTTTCAGCCAAAGACTTTTTGCCGTCCAGCATTACCATATTAATGAATTTAGCGATAATGCTGCTATTGAATTTAGGGTCAGCTACAATTTGTTTTTCCTGGGCTTTTCTTCTTCTCATTTAGGCCTTTTTGCTCCATACTTTGAGCGCGATTTCTTCCGCTGATTAACGCCTGCTGTATCCAGCGTACCTCTTACAATATGATACCTCACTCCAGGTAAGTCCTTCACGCGGCCCCCCCTGACCAAAACTATGGAATGCTCCTGCAGGTTATGGCCCTCTCCCGGAATATAAGACGTAACTTCAATCCCCGTAGTCAATCTTACCCTGGCAATTTTCCTCAGGGCAGAATTGGGTTTTTTAGGCGTCATAGTGCGCACCTGAAGGCAAACCCCTCTTCTCTGGGGGCAGGCCTTTAGCGCCGGTGATTTTGTCTTTTTTCTTTTTAATATCCTGCTGTATCTGATTAACTGTGAGATAGTAGGCATTCTTTCTACTCTAGCTTTCTTTCGGTTTTTCTTCCTTAACCGATTTTATTAACTCTATTTCACGATGATCGCGGAATCCTGTCCCTGCAGGTATAAGGTGGCCGACAATCACATTTTCTTTTAAGCCGAATAATTCATCCTGTTTCCCTGAAGTTGCTGCCTCAGTCAGGACACGTGTGGTCTCCTGAAAACTGGCTGCAGAGATAAAACTTTCCGTGGTTAAAGATGCTTTGGTAACACCTAACAATAAAGGTGTTGCCTGCGCAGGCTTACCGCCTTTTTTAATAACTCTTGTATTTTCTTTCTGGAATCTCCACTTATCGACCTGTTGGGTGGTCAAAAACTCTGTGTCTCCCGGCTCTTCAATCCGGACCTTCTTCAGCATCTGCCTGATAATCAATTCTATATGCTTATCATTTATGCGTACGCCTTGAAGCCGGTAAACTTCCTGTACCTCGTTAACTAAATATTCCTGCAGTACTTTGTCGCCGCAAACCCTTAAGATATCCTGAAGGACCACCGGGCCGTCAGTAAGTTGCTGCCCGGCGATAACTTTATCTCCTTTATAAACATTGGGGTGCTTACCGTGCGGTATAACATATTCCCTCTGCATACCGGTTGTAGATTTTACAATGATTACGCGCTGGCCTTTTTTAGTTTCGCCGAATTCCACAAAACCGTCGATTTCGCTGATTATTGCAGGGTCTTTGGGCCTTCTTGCCTCAAACAATTCTGCTACGCGCGGAAGACCGCCGGTAATATCTCTGGTTTTCACGACAAGACGCGGTATCTTAGCCAAAAGTTCTCCGGCATTTACTTTCTGTCCGTCCTTTGTAAGGATGTGCGCGCCTATAGGAATAGGATAAATACCCATGACTTCGTCGTTATCGTTTAGGATTATAATCTGCGGGTGATATTCCTGTTTGTGCTCGACAACTACACGCTCGCTTAATTTAGTAACAGGGTTTAACTCTTCCCTGACTGTAACGTCTTCCTTAAGGTCTTCGTATTTTACTTTGCCTGCCACTTCGGTAAGAATAGGTGATGTGTATGGATCCCACCGTACAAACGTATCCCCTTTTTGCGTTTCTTCGCCGTCTGCGATTGAGATAAATGAACCTTGCGGTATAGGATAACGCTCCAATTCCCTGCCCTGCTTATCATTTACACTAAGTGAGCCGTTTCTGTTTAAAGCGATATATTCTTTATTCCTGAAGGTAGTGCGCAGATTATGATATTTAATTACCCCTTTATTTTTTGCTTTGATAAATGATTGTTCGATAATCCTGGAGGCTGTGCCGCCGATATGAAAGGTTCTCATGGTTAGCTGTGTCCCCGGCTCACCTATGCTTTGCGCAGCGATTACTCCTACCGCCTCTCCCAACTCCACTAATCTACCGCTAGCCAGATTTCTGCCATAACACTTTGTACAAACGCCTCTGCCTGACTCACAGGTGAGTACGCTGCGAATACGTATCTTCTCGATACCTAATTTCTCAATCATATCCGCTTTCTCTTCGGTAATTTCTTCAGCCTGCTCTACAATCGTTTCATCGGTAATGATATCTACGATATTATCCAGCGCAACCCTGCCCACAATACGGTCCTTTAAACTCACCACTACTTCATCGCCTTCAATAATGGCTGAGACGGTAATTCCGTTGAGGGTGCCACAATCATCTTCGCTTACAATCACTTCTTGCGCAACATCAACAAGCCTGCGCGTAAGGTAACCTGCGTCTGCGGTTTTAAGTGCCGTATCTGCCAATCCCTTACGTGCTCCGTGGGTAGAAATAAAATACTCAAGGACATTGAGCCCTTCCCTGAAGTTTGCGGTGATGGGGGTTTCAATAATTTCTCCGGAAGGCTTTGCCATTAGTCCACGCATCCCTGCTAATTGCCTCACCTGATCCTTATTTCCCCTGGCGCCGGAATTTGACATCATGAATATAGGATTAAAAGTATCCATCTGTTTAAACATTAAATCGGTAACTGTAATAGTGGTGTGCGTCCAGATGTCGATAATCTTGGCCTTACGTTCACTGTCGGTAATAATACCCTTGCGGTATTGTTCTTCAACTTTGGCTACATCTGCCTTGGCTTCTTTCAGGACTTCCTGCTTTGCCTGAGGTACTTCCAAGTCATCAATGCCTATAGATATCCCGCCTTGAGTTGCCATCTCAAATCCCAGCCGCTTAATTTTATCGAGCAGCTGTACGGTTGAACTATGGCCAAACCTTTTGTAGCATTCGACTACGATATCCCCCACTATATTTTTATTTAATTCTGTATTTACAAACCCGAATTCCTTTGGCAGGACCTCATTGAATAATACCCTGCCTACTGTGGTAGGGATAATCTGTTTTCCGGGTATGATTTTCTTTTCCTCCAGGTCAAAGAGGTTTTCTATCCTTAATTTTATTTTAGCATGAAGGTCGATTACCTTATCCTGGTAAGCTACAATTACCTCAT
>JAQUAH010000151.1 GCA_028687345.1 Candidatus Omnitrophota bacterium
CTGCATCATTGCTATACAGGGAGGTTACCAGGCTGCGCTGATGGTGCCTACCGAGATATTGGCAAGGCAGCACTTTGAGAAAATTTCAAGCCAGATAGCCAGTAGCCAGGGAAAAGAAGTAAAAATTGAGCTGCTTACGAGTAGTGCTAATAAAAAAGAGAAAGAGAAAATTTATAAACAAATAAAAGAAGGAAAGGCAGATTTGATAATCGGCACCCACGCCTTATTAGAGGAAGAAGTGGTATTCAAAAATTTAGGTTTAGTTGTAATTGATGAGCAGCATAAGTTCGGCGTAGGCCAGCGTAGCCTCCTGCCAAAAAAGGGCTTTAATCCCGATGTCCTTATCATGACTGCCACTCCCATTCCCCGGACACTGGCAATTACCCTTTACGGGGATTTGGATATTTCTATAATCAATGAGCTCCCTCCCGGCCGGCCGGTAATAAAGACATTGCTTCTTAAGGAAAAAGAAAAGCAGCAAGGATACAGGATCGCTAGGGAGGAATTAAGGCAAGGCAGGCAGGCTTTTATTGTTTATCCTGTAATAGAGGAATCTTACGCTTTAGATATTGCTGGCGCAAAGAGGATGTATGAAGAACTTAAACAGGATGAATTCAGGGGATTTAAATTAGGCCTTGTCCATGGCAGATTAAAACAAGAGGAGCAGGATGAGATAATGCGCAAATTCAAAGATAGGGAGTTAGATGCGCTGGTTTCTACAACGGTATTAGAGGTGGGTATTGACATACCGAATGCTACCTGTATGATTGTCGAGTCTGCAGAGCGTTTTGGGCTTAGCCAATTGCACCAGTTGCGCGGCCGCGTAGGCAGGGGGGCAGAAACCTCCTTTTGTTTGTTGATTTCTGACTGCCAAACCCAGGAGGCTAAAGCAAGGCTTGCGGCAATGGTTAAATTCAATGACGGGTTCCGCATTGCTGAAGAAGACCTCAAGATAAGGGGCCCCGGTGAGTTCTTTGGGTCGCGGCAACACGGCTTGACAGAGTTAAAGATAGGCAATCCCTTAACTCAGATGCAGCTGTTAAGGCGTGCAAGAGAAGAGGCCTTAAGGTTACTGAAAATAGATCCGCGATTAGAACTAAAGCAGGATTTACCCCTAAAAAAAAGGCTGTTGCAAAGATTTCCAGAATATGAGAAGCTGATGGTGGTAGGATGATGCGTATATTAACAGGAAAATATAAAGGCAGGCGTATCAAGATGCCTGGCGGCCTAAGGCCTACTCAGGATAAAGTAAGGAAAGCCCTGTTTGATATTTTAGGTGGGCTTGAAGGCCTGTCTTTCCTGGAGTTATTTTCCGGAACAGGCGCCGTAGGCATTGAGGCACTATCGCAGGGTGCAAAAGAGGCAGTATTTGTAGAGAATAACCGAAGCTGCTTAAGGATTTTAGAAGACAATTTATCTTCCCTGGCACCCGATGCCCAGCATCCAACACCTGTCGCCTACCACCTGCTACCGATGGATTCTTCACTGGCTATCCGGAAATTGGCAAAGAAAAGATTCAGGTTCGACATTATCTTTATGGATCCTCCCTATTATCAGGATATAGCAAAAAAAACCTTGCAAATATTAGGGGCTTGTGATATATTAGCGCCCAATGGTTTTATAGTTGTACAGCATTTTAAGAAAGAAAATCTCCCAGCTGAATTGGGAGATTTAACGTTATTTAAGCAGTCCAGGTACGGAGACACCGCACTATCGTTTTATAGGAAAAAGTAACCAGAAACTAGTGTAATCTGGTTTCTCCCGGACAGAGCGAGGGAAAATGTGCCAGATAGCCATATACCCCGGAACTTTTGACCCGGTTACTTACGGGCATATTGACCTTATAAAGAGGGCACAAGAGATATTTCCACAGCTTATTGTAGCAGTAGCCCATAACCCTCATAAGAAGCCGCTTTTCAATGTGAAGGAGAGGATGGGTATGTTAAAGAAAGCGACTTCACAGCTAGAGGGGGTTACAATCACTGATTTTGACGGCCTGGTTGTTGATTATGCGCGTAAACACAGAGCTAAAGTTTTAATTCGGGGCTTACGGATGCTTTCCGATTTTGAGTATGAGTTCCAGATGGCCCTGACTAACAGAAAAATCTCTCCTGATATAGAAACAATCTTTCTTATGCCACAGGAGTCCTACAGTTATTTTTCCTCGCGCCTCTTAAAAGAGGCAGCTTCTTTGGGTGCTGACCTGACTAGTTTTGTGCCGGATTTCGTAGAGGTGGCACTTAAAAAGAAACTGCGCCGTGCTTGATTGATGGAAGAGCAATGGATGAAAGAAAGAGGCACCAGTGAAAATAGACACAAATCGTATTCCTCTCGAAGGCGTGGCCCTGGAAGAGAAAATTTCTCCTGCAGCATTGGATTTAGAGACAGAGATGATGAAATTGCGCGATCCCATAACCGTAAGGGCGGATATCTCTAAGATTACAAATGCTATTACCGTAAATTTGACTTTAGAAGCGCTGATGTATGCAAATTGCAGCCGTTGTATGTCAGAATTCCATTTCGACTTTAAAGAAAATATGCGCTTAAATTACCAGGTTGACAAATCAGAGCCGGTTATTGATCTGGACCCCGATATAAGAGAAGAGATAATTTTAGCTTATCCCATAAAGCCTTTGTGTAAAACAGATTGCAAAGGGCTTTGTGCCAAATGCGGCAAGAACCTCAACGAAGGAGGATGTTCCTGTGCCATTACCTAAGAAAAGACATTCTAAAGCGCGCGGCAGAAGGCGCCGTACACACTGGAAGTTATCTTTGACAAATCTCATACCTTGCCCTCAGTGCAAACAGCCGAAGTTGCCCCATCGTATCTGCCAGGTTTGCGGATATTATAACGGCAGGCAGGTTATAGAGATTAAGGTAAAAGAGAAGAAAAAGAAGACTTAAAGCAAACTCCAGCAGGGACTGCTCTCCTAGGAGTCTGTCCCACGATAAAATAAGAGTTAATTGGGGAGATGTGTGAATGAAAATTATAGTTGATGCCATGGGCGGCGATTATGCTCCCGAGGTAGTAATCGAAGGCAGTATCTTAGCGGTCAACGAATATGATACACATGTAGTTTTAGTAGGTGATGAGGCAAGAATAAAGGCGCTGCTTAAGAGTGGCAAATATGCCGGTGACAGAATTTCAATATACCCCTCGCAGGAAGTAATTGAGATGTCCGAATCTGCCGCTACGAGCGTTCGAAGAAAAAGAAATTCTTCCATCGTAGTGGGTTTAAATTTAGTAAAAGAAGGCTTTGGGGATGCATTTTTTAGCGCAGGCAACACCGGCGCTGTGGTTT
>JAQUAH010000037.1 GCA_028687345.1 Candidatus Omnitrophota bacterium
AAAGTGGTTATATGAATATTCATTCACCGCATTTAAAATATGGCTACCCCAGGCAATAGCTCCGTACTGGCCTTCCAGAAGTTGGGCAACTTCACCCAATTCTCTTCCTCCGACATACTTGAAGACAGGATGTTCTGCCAATGCATGGCCGCTTCCGATAACTGCGCCGATTTCAGCACCGATAATCCACATGTGCCAGAAACTCACCCAGAATTCCTGGCCCTTTAATAACCATCCGCCATAATATGGGTGTCTTTGTAATAAGTCCTTGTCAATTTTTTTGCGAAGCAGATAGCGCACAAAGTATATTGGCCCGGCAAGAGGAGCAATAATGATGAGGCCTAAAGCGAGGATGTCTGGAATAAGATAATATCTCACTTGCGCTTGGATTCTTTGAGCTAAAGATACTGGGGTTATTGAATATCCGGCGGCTTCAAGCCTATGTCTTAATATATTTATTAACCCCGGCCTGCCAGCGGAATTGATAATACCTCTCTCAATAATACCCTTTACTGCCTGCTTATTGAATCTATCAAAATTTAATAGGATAGTTTCGGCATCAAGAGTGCCGCCTATCTTGGCACTCTGAATCTGATTTCTGAATAAAAGGAATCCTCTGCTAAATATCTTCAGGGCTAATACCAAAATGGTCAGACGAATCAGCCCACCCACATCATGGGTAAGCCCCCATTGATTAAAACTATCCTGCCAAGAAGATAATCCAAGAGCGCCTAATACAGAGAATGTGCTAACCTTCAAACCCACATACGGAAGGACTGCCTGTGTTAATAGTGAACCCCAGAGAATAATTTGTAACCTGCCTAACATGAATTTTAAGGTACCGGTTAGTGCAGCAGCACCGATGGTAAAGCTCGTTACCAATGCCTTTACAGCATACCAGGCCTTTCCCAATGTGCCTGCCTGATTCATTTCTTCAGTAAATAGTGCTGTTAAACCTTCTATTGCCTGCGTATCTTCAGCTGTAAGTTTCCTATCCTTGTAATCACTTGCCACTCTCTGGAGATAATCATCTTTAATCATATAGCTCCAGAAAAAGTTCCACAAAACGTTGAAAAGATATACTGCAAAGAGCCCAAAGGCAGCTCCGATTAACATATTGGTAATAATTGCTCCACCAAAGGAAGCGCCAACCAAAGCGCCTGCTCCTACCCAGCCTAAAACCATCCTACGGTCGGTCATAATTCTAGTGAAAACCTCTATCATCTTCATATCTGCAAAACCAACCTGGCGTACATCCTTGGTTCTAAGACGCACGAATTGGGAAATTGCTAAAGTCTCCTGCCTGGTTAAAGAATGCGCCAAAGATATAGAGGTATAAAGTAATCGTGCTGGCTGGCCTGTTTTAAGTGCCTGGCTATCTTTCCATAAATAGAAGATTCCTACTAAGACTAAAGCGCTGGGCACAAAGGCATAAAAGAAACCTAAGGCTGAAGCGGCAACTAAGGAGAGCTTAATTGCGCCGATAAGGATTCCTATGTGCGCAAGTATCTTAATTCCTGACGTGGCATATTCTTTTGCTTCTGCTAACTTAGCTCCGATTTCACCTTTGCCTTGCTGGTGGGCTCTTTCGTGGGTTAGTAATCCGGTGGGTAAACGACCAAATTCTGGGTGCAGGGTCATTGCTCCGGTAGCCATGTTTACATTTGCTACTGGCTCAGCGATAATGCGCATCCATCTTACAATGCGCCAATATGACCTGATTGGCTGGCCTCTGATTCCTCCGTGCTTGGCAATTAAGTGGGCAATGCGTAATCCTTGAGAAGCAAAAAGGACTGCTATATATATAGGTAAGCTCGTTAAAGCCACCGTGGCTAACATAATAACTATAAGAGGCACATTGATTAGTGTCGTAGCAGCAAAACCTAAACCGACAACCGCCAATGCTACAGCAAAACTTGCAAGAGATGCCATAAATGAACTGTAGGCAGTGGCATGGTGGTTCTGTTCGACTCTATACATCTCATTCAGTACTTGCTTATGGGCAGAGGCAAGAATCATTCTATCTTCAGCTTCGGCTGCTGTGACAATAAGCTCAAAAGGCTTTCCCCCGTTCAACAAGAACGGATTATAACCTGCCTTGGCAAAGGCAAAATAAGCGCTGGCTACTGCAGTATGAGCAGACGGCGTATACCAGCCATGGCCGGTATCGTAATCTGAAACCACTGAGCCATTATCAGAATCAACGGCATAGGGCGCTCTAAAATCAGTGAAATATTCCTCAAGCTGCGTTACTAAATTCTGCCATTTGGTTTGATATTCCAGGGCTTTTGCATTATCGCCTATTTCTGCGTATGTTCTTGATAGAGTCAAGAAGGCAACGGCAAGTTGCGATGACCACTCAGGAGTAAGCACGGCTTTAAATGTGCTGCCTAAGAGTTTATCTCCGTCATAAATACCTTTTCTGGCTAAAGTAGCATTCAATAATCTCTCCAGCTCCTGCAACCTCTCTTGTGCTGTATTACCAAAGAAGTTATCCTCTACTGCCAAGTCAGAAGCTGCGGCAATGAACCAATAGGTAACATCCGGTGAAAGATAAGCATGGCTATCCGGCTGCCAGGTGCCATTTATGAAACGCTCTCCGCGATGGAAGAGGTGATTTTGGCTGTCGTACATCGTCTTAATCCAGTTGTAAACCGGTTGTACGGCCTGCGAATATTGATTATCCCCTGTTACGGCATAGGCTAATCTAAAGAACGCCAAAGCGCTGATATTATTTTCTGTAGATTTAGTATTCCAGTAGAAATGATCCCCTTCCTCATGCCATTGTCCTGCAGGTCCCATCCTTATTCCGCCATCCGCATCCTGCAATTGCATTAGAAAATCGAATCTTGCGCGGCTAAAATTAAGATTTTCTGCTCCGCCTCTCTGGAGAGCTGCTATACCAATCCAGGCATTAGGGCCGGCGACTACAGACCAATCCCAATCATTCCACCAGTTTGGTTCATTACGATTATAAATTCTAATATTACTGAAAATACCGTTTGTAGGAACATAATTGCTTGCGGTCTGCAAAACATATGTTGGATTATTTCTATATGTTGCCAAAATCTCTCCTGCCATTTCCGGGCTCAACAGCGCCAGAAGTGCCATATCATAAGTCTGTGCGCCATTGATAAGATAGGGATCATTATCACCGAAGAAACTATTTACTAAGCCAGTGGCAGGATCAGCGTGCTGCTGGAAATAAGCGGTAAACGCAGGAGCAATATTCTCTAAGGCTTCAGCAGGGTTAATAATTGTTGGCTCTTCGGGCTGCTCTGGTTGCTCAGGCTGCTGCGGCGTTGGCTCATTAGGCTCACTTGGCGTAGTATTGGTTGGGCAACCAGTAATAACTAAACTTATAACTAATAAGAATACCCCTTTAACTAAATTGGTTAATGCCTTACGATATGTTATTAATAATGTAGCAATGACTAAAATCACTGCTCCTAAAATATTTGCCTCTCCCATCCCTAGCATTTGTGCCTGCTGTACAAGCATGCTTTCTTGGGTTGAAGTTGCTGCCTGAGATGATAAAGGTTCCTGTGCTGAAGCTTGGGCTGCAGGGAGAAGCGCCATCAAGACCGCCAGAGAAGGAAGTATAATAGAAGAAATAATCGAACGCGCAGGCGTTGTTTCCTTATAATTAGGGTCAATCCGGATTAAATCAGGAACCTTGGGGAAAGCTGAACCGTTTATCTGGCTGATAACCTTTGGATTAGTACCATTGGTAACGATTGTACGTTCGATTGCCCCCTCGTCATCCATCATCGCTACTGTCTCTATAAGGCCGAATTGTACTTTTACCCGGCCGCCAAAATTAATACCGTTTCCTTGAAATTTTCCGATCTGCGCATCTCTTACAATCTCTACAGCTAATGTGGCGGGTATATTAAAGGTACGCTTGTCTTTGCCCACTGTGCTTGTATAGGAAATAGTATCAGCGCCATCTGATTCAAAGACAAATGCCTGTGTGTCTTCAGGATAAATTGTCCAACTCTCTAACTTTTCTAAAGGCAATAACCCGAAGCCTAAGAAGCCTTTGAATGCCCTGCTTGCTTGCGCATCTATAACTATTGGCGCGCCTTGCGCATTTGCCTCATTCTGCAGGCCTAAGATAAAATTAATGAAAGCAAGTTTTGCGCCATTTTGGTTTTCCTTGGCGTATCCTTCAACTTTCTGCCTGAGCTCGGCAAGACCTAAATATCTTGCCTGTGACCAAACTTGATTTTGCTTTTCAACTGCTACAGCAACCGGTCGTAATAACTCAAAAGAATTACGTAATAAATTGCAACTATTGCAAATAGTCAAAGCAATGACGCCTAATATTATTGCTGCTAAGCCCCTTATCCTTGCAGTAGGCATCACTGATGAATAACCCTCGCTGCTCCAGCTTCTTGCTCTCTGTCTGCGGTATCTTTTATCTTTATGAGCAAAATCAACTATCCATCCCTCTTTGGAAATTAACATAATTGTCCGGTGAGTATCGGGTGTCCTTATCCCGGATTCTTTAATTTTCACAAAGGGGAACTTCTTGTCTAATTCTCGCCTCAAGCTACTAATTAACTCTCTTCTTCTGGCAGTATGTGAATTACCATTCAAATAATAATAAAGCACCACTTCCAGCTCAATCAGGTCTTGAGGCATAGCTCCTACAAAGCCGTTCACATGGTGTTCAAAATGAGCAGCTCCTTCTCTGTCATCAGTGAGTAATAGATGGCCTATGCCATGGAGTGTCCCTTCTGCGGTTTTAGCAGCAAAAGCGCACGCTACACAGGTCAATATATCCCTGGTAGCTATGCATTCATTCTCTTTGAGGTCATCAACCAAAATTATACCTTGCTTGTCTATGGAATAAATAGTCAGGGGCGCTTCTTCAGGACCTACGCTCACGGTATCTACGGTTTGCGCCTCAAAGAATGTCTTCTTTTCTAAATCATAGGCAATATGCCTGACTCTTGAATCTTCAATCTTGCGTTCGGCAAATGTAGTATAGGTTCTCTCGTATAAGGCGTCCTTCTTCCTAAGAGAAGTTCTCATCAAATAAAAGTTCCTTATTCTGATATAAGCCTTCCTTACGGCTATAATTCCACTTATAATAATTCCTGCAAGTAAAAGTAGGACGGTTAAAGCTGAAATCCCCTTCACGCTCATCGCCAAAGCCTGTCCCGTCTCGCCAGCAAAAGCTTGTTGAGCACCAGAGATTAATACGGCAAATAAAGCAACTAACGGAGCAGCTGCTCCTGCAACGGCACCGCTGCCTGAAGCGGGTTTTTCTGCTGTTGCGGGATTGGGCCTGATGGGGAATGCTATTTGAAAGTTGACCTGTGCGTGCACATTTTCGTTTCTAAACTCGGCCATCTCATCTGCATCAAATATTTTTACTGTCCCGCCATATTTCTTCAGCGTCTTTATTACCCATGCCAACCCTATTCCCCTTCGTCTTTCTAGAGTGGATGGTTTGGTGGAAAAGCCAGGAGTTCCTATCTTTTTACGGTCTCCCTCTGCAATCGGCTCACCATCATTCCAGATATTAATTATCGTATTCTCGCCTTCTGTCTTAAACTCCACGTGCACCCGGGTTGCGCCATGTTCAGCTGCATTAGTGTAGAAGTTAAGAAATGCTTCGGCAAGATCATATCCATCTGCGTGTAGTGTAAATACGCCTGCTTCGGAAGGCGCGTGCAAGAACAGCATTAATCCTGCTATTTGCGGTATCCAAGCATCGTATGCAATGCTTACTAAATTGACCTCTTCTGTTCTTGTATATAACACTACTTGGTAAATAATGGACTGCTTGAGCTGTTGCGCCCGCTCTAAAGATTTATTAAGCCTGCCTATCACCTTTTCAAAACTGAACCTAAATGCGGGGTTATCGGAGTGAACTCTTGATAAGAATGAGCAAATGATAGCTATTGCAGCGGTCCTGGTCTGCACTAGGGCCTCTAGCTCTCTGATGTTAATTCTTAAGCGAGACTTAACCTTTGCACTAAGTTCTCCCAGATAATCTTCTAAAGTCATCTCATTGTTTCCGAAACGCATATCAAGAGTATCCATTTCGCGATTAATCTTTCCATTGGCCTCAGCGGAATCAGACAACACTTTCTCAACTGCTTCGCAGGCTGCTCTTTCCTCGGCTGTTGCAGCAAGGTCGCCTTTGATGCGTAAGGCCGTTTCAACATGCGCCATAAATCCGGCAAGGAAATTATTCAGATTATGGACAAAATCAGAGACTCGATTCCTATCTGCATTGACTCTAAAGAGACGTCTTTGCGAATATTCTCTCTCCCGTAATACCCTTACTTCTCTTGCCACTTCCAGTACCAATTTAACATCTGCCTCGCTATGAGGGTCTAAACCTGTATTCTCAAGAGGAACGACTTTCCCTACTTTAGTTACAGTGTCGTAACCATTCTGTATAATGTTTCTTATAGCCTGGGTGGTTGTATTTATAGTGCCTTGCCTTACTCTATCTAATGCCTGCAAATACATCAAAAGCAGGCTCTCTGGCGTAGCATCCCCTCCCTCTTTTACAGCTAATTCAACAAGGGCAGGAAGGATTCTGGTTCTAGTTATCTCTTTTAGTTTAGCCTCATCGCGGCCTGTGACATCACTACCAGGAGTATTCGGCACCGCAAATGCAATGATCAACAGAATTAATGGAATGGCGATAATTTTTACTACAAAGAAGAGTATGCTAAATTCCGGCGCTTGCATATTGGAGGCCTGGTCAAGGATAACTTCTCCTGCCTGGCCGGCGAAAACTTGCTGAGCGCCAGAGATTAAGAAACCGAATAAGGCAATTATTGAAGCAACTGCGCCTGCAGCGGGAGTGCTACCTGAAGCTGGTTGTTCTGCCGCAGTAAGCGCCTTTCCCTGCTCGGCTAATAAATTAAGCATATTCCTCGTTACTTCACCTAAAGAAGCGGATTCTTCAATAGCCCTTGCGAGTTCTGCCGTGCCTTTGGCAGCTTCTGTTTTTTCCTTGAGTGCTACTGCAGCAATCTCTATCAATCCGGGAATCAATTTTGTCTGCTGAATAATCGCTGCATCTAATTGAATCTTCGCTCTAGTAGTTATTTCTAATAATCTGCTCCTGGCAGATACCTTGCTGCTTGTAGTTAACCCATTGATTTCTTCAGCCAATGCTTTAAGAACCGCCGTGTCTGGTTGTGCCTTAACCACTGCGTTAATCCTTGCCGCCAAATCAGCACTTAAATTAGTTTCTTTAGATAACGCCGATATCGCCTCAGTTAAGCGAGCAAATGCATTATCTATTGCGGCAATACGCGCTTTTAATGCATCCAGCTTGAGTTGTTGTTCTGTTACGGAAAAGGTTAACGCTTTGAAGAGGCTCTTGAGCTGGTTACGATAGAGATAAGCTACTATAGCTATAATTACTATAACCACCACGGGTATGCCTAAATAATAAACTAAAGAAGCTAACATGGCTTGGCCAATTACAGGCACATTGCCTACCTGTCCTGCTACATCTGCGGCATTGGCTACTGCAGCACTACCTAAAACAGCAGTTGCTAAAATAGCTGTTCTCGAACTCATAACAAGGCTAAACATCCTCTGGGCTCTTTCTGAAATCAAAGATGAACCTATAGTCTTCATGCGCTGTAGAGATTCTTTTCGCACGCCTAACCGATTCAAATATAATTCATAAATAGAATCATCGGTTACATCAATAAGGACTGCGTAGTCATGCGCACTCTCCGCTCTATACCAATTAACATATTCATCAGTTGCGCCTGCGACCACGTCTATTATGGGCTCGGTATAATCAACGACAAGATGTTCTCTGATTTTTACTCCCTGGAACCCTTCATCAAACTGCCCGTCAACAAAACTTAGATAATACCTTCTTCCATCGTGAGTCCAAAATTCAACCCAGACATGATAATCAATAAGGGAAGATCCTCTATTTCCACGCACTAAACTTACAGACTTAATAGCTCTGCCGAATCTCTCCTGCAATAATTTCTTGCCCAGCTCCGCAGCATCCATACAGACCATTGGGCATTGATAGAAAACATCCCCGTCCACTGAACTTCTTTGTGTTTCTGAAAAGAGCGCGTCTTGCACGCGTGGATTTATTTCTTCTACGAATTGCCTGATGGTGGCTTCGGATAGCATCGGAACTTCCGGTTCCTTTGTCTTAGATACATTAAAAATTTTGGAAAGCAGTAGTTTAATCTGGTTACGGAAAAGATAAACCGCTACTGCCAAAACCATAGCAATAGCTGCCACTACTCCAATATAATAATACAAACTGGAAACGAGAGATTGGCCAATGATACCGGTTTGTTGGACAAAAACTACGCCCTCCGATGCTTTAGCCATAGAGGTTGTGCCTAAGAGCGCGAATAATAACGCAACTGTTGAAGCTCCGAGCTGACCAATATATTGCACTCCCGGCTCACAGAAAGAAAGAGTTCCTCCTGTTACCCTGAATGCTCTTAAGCGAGATAGCTCCGTCTCCATAAATATAGCTATTCTCTCTTCATCTTCCGTAGTGCGGGCAATAATTTTCCATTTTGTAAAAAGCGGCTGTTCAGGGTCAAATCCTTTACTTAAAGCATATTGTCTATCAAAAGTTGGCGTTTCTCTTTGCGGACGTACAAAGCAATTATAGAGCATCATCGTTTGAACTTCTCTGTCACTCGGCTCCAAAATAATATCCAGATGCACTGGGTTAACTTCTATACCAGCTAACAGCCTTTCTAATTCGCTGATGAATCCCAAAGTTGTTCCAAAATCTGCAGATTTACCTCTTTGCCTGACTACGAAAATATCTAAGTCTGCTCTTGCACTATGTAAAACCTTGGCAGTACTTCCCACAATAAGCACGCCAATAATATTTTTATCTGCATGAGCAAGCAAACCTTGCTGCACCAAAGCTATTCTTCTTGCAGCCTCCTGAGCCAAATCAATTCCTGTTGGCTCTCCCGCAGGCTGTTGTGCGCAGTAGTCAAGTATAGTGCGTTTTTTGTGAGCGAGTCTGGCCGCAAGTTTTCTCTGCAATTCTTCGTTTGCTTTGACGCTGAAATTGATAGCGGGATTTCTGATAGAGTTTTCAATCTCAACATTTGTGGCATGGGTTGTCCCTAAGGTTATTGATGCAGCTTCATGGGCAAAAATTGCAGCAAATTCAATCTCGCGTTCTTTCTTGTAATAAGAATTATAAGTTTCTGCAATCATTAAAAGGTTAATTTCCCGTTTGCCAGGATTAATCACACCCTTGATTTGCGTACCTAATCTTTGTCCGAAAAGTCTAATATCCTGCTTCTCGCTTATCAAGGCAATATACACTGTATAATTGACTAATGAACGATCTAATATATGCATGGGAAGTGTAAAGCCCCTATACCGTAATGTGCTTCTCAACATTCGCTTACCTACTTTAATTAACTCTGAATCTTTACTAATCTCTGTTCTCTCCAAAGATTCAATAAACAGACATAGTCTCCTTGCTTCATCTTTGTTCAATTGCATATCTGCTGAGGAGTAATCATCTATACTGCCTTCTTCTCCTTGTTGCCAATAATCCGGTAATAACTCCTTTAAATGAGCGAGCAATTCTTGGCCTTCCTCATATCTTGCCGCAGCTAATTTTATCCTGGATTGAACTACGGGTATAGCTGCTATTACGTCCGGTATTTGCAAGAGCTTATCTGACTCCGTCTCCATGGTGTAACGAGACATCCCTAAACTATTTACCTCCTGCGCTAAGTCTTCGGATTCTTCATACGTACTCACGCCAGCCTCAGCCATTTCCACTACGTCTTTTACCGCCTCTACGGCAGAGTTGATATTCTCAAAAGCTTTACAGACAATAGTGAGCGCCCTTAATACCTCCTCGTTAATACCCTGCTCTTCTGCTACCTGATTTATCCTGTCTGATAGTTGAAGTTGCGCTGGTGCATTATCATTCGAGCGTGTCCTTACCTGCTGAACAAGGCGCGCGCGACTCCGTATAAGCTCATTATCCGGACATGCCTTGGCTAAGTCTTCTAATTCATTGCAGGCAATATTTATTGGCGCAAGGCAACTGCGTGCTCTGACTAAATTTTCCGGCGTATCGATAAACGTTCCTGCCTTAACTAAGCAGGCAGTTACCTCATCCAGTTTATTGGAAATTTGCTTAGCTAACATTACTGCCCTAATCTCAGAAACGATCTCTTTAGCCTCTCTGCTATGCTCCTCGGAAGAAGGGAAGCGGTCAAAGATGTGCTTTGCTTCGTGAACAAATACCTTGGCAACCAGATAAACAGGACCGTTATCTTTAAGGAAGGTGATCAAGGCTTGAGGAATAAGCGGATAAGGATGAGATAGCTCATCGTCACTTACTACAAGAGAAAAAACAAATTTTCTCCTTGACTTATACCAGATATAGCAAGACGCATAGTCATTTCTCGCCTCTGGCTCAGGGATGACAAATCTAAATTCGCTTTGAGCAACTAATTTGGCGAGATTGCCTTGTCCTTGTGCTCTTAAGTACCCTTGCACCTCAGTGATTACTTCCTCCATCTTTGCTTCTTGTGAATCCTTTATTCTATCTTCTGCGGAAGCTGAATCTATGGCTTCAACAAACATAACTTGCACATCTGTCTGCGTGATATTACCGCGGGAGAGGAATTCTCCGGGAGCTGTCCCCCCGCTAGGGGCGGTAGCAGGTACTTTGCTTCTGTGTCTAACGAACTCTCTTGCAGCTCTCCAGCCATCTAAGCCAATCAAATTAAGCAAGAACATACCCAAGCTTATTTTGGCAAAGCTATCCATATAAGTACGCATACCTGTCCATTCAGGAACCCAGTTTACATCCAGAGCTGGGTTACCAAATACATACAAGAGTCCGGCAAATAGTAAGCTGATTAAAGGCCCGGCTAAGTAAACAATCCAGCTCATTTCTTCTGCAAAATGTGCTCCTGCACCTAATAAACCAAAACTTAAGGCCTTGGGACGATTGCCGCTGCGGAATCCTTCTACAGCATGACCTATCTCATGGAAAGAATACAATACATAAACAGCACCGCAGAATTTGACTAGATTAATAATTGCTTGATTAGGATACAACCAGAGTGGAGCTGCAATCGCCAGCAGGATAAGGATATTCAGGTTTATATATATGGGTAAGAAAGGTATCTTAATTGCCGGGCTCCAGGAAGTCGCGCCTAATTCTTCTTTGGGGTCGCTGGTAATCCAGGGGAATGGCTTAGATGCACCGGCATCTTGAGGTTCTGCTTTTTCAAAATTAACGATTGAGCTACGGCGCTCACTCAAGACCAATAATACACCTAAGATAAGTGGCAAGACTACTCCTATAACAAGCATGCTTCGCGTAAACCAAAGGCCGTTAGAAAACGCAGCCATCATTCTCAAATCATATTTAAAGGCTTCTATGACTTGAACTTGCTGATTGAGGAAAGCCAAGTATATCAAGGGACGCAGAGAAATAATCATCGCTGCTAATTTTGACCCTCTACCTAAACTCGCATATACCTGTTTTGTTCTCTGGCCTAAGCTATAAAGGGCTATTATGTATAAATATTCAAAGATAGTGCCGGCGGTAATAAGAATTAAATTAGCACTTTGTTTAGTTAAACCTAAGAATTGGCCAAGGGAATTTACTCTATCGGTTTCTCCGCTGATAGCATGATAAGCCACCCTGCCAACTCCCTCCAAGCTTATATAACCTTGCGCAGGGCTAAAGAATAATTTATGGCCAAACATATGTCCTAATTCATGGGCAAGGGTAGAGGCAGACGCAAGTAGTATGGAAATAAATATTGTTTTTAGGACTACACTTAATATTTTAATATTAGGGGCTCTTAAATTTGCTTTGTGAAGCATCGCGTTGAAGAATAAGGATATGCCTATTAAAGCCGGCCAGCCGATTGAAAACATCAATTCATCTCCCCAATTCGTAAATAACTCTGGGGTGGCGGCAACTTCTTCTTGGGGAGCCTTTCCGTAGGCAATTAAGGCGTACACAACAATCCCTATAACTATTATTCCAATTATAGCGATAAGGCGGTTTAAACGTAAAAACTTTGCCCTGCCAGCTTGAGGAGTAGTGGCTCCTTGAGCCGCTTCTTGGGGCTCGGCAGGGGCAACAGGCGCAATTTCACTATAATATATTGCCGCAAGAATGAGGGCAAGATAACCAAAGATTGCCGCTAAAACTGCACCCATATTTTGTCTATCAAAAATATTTGTAATAGTAGCTATAATTAAAAAGATAACGCCGACTGCGAAAACTCCAGAGCGCACTTTTGTATGTATATTGGAGGTGGTTTCTCTTAGTAGGTTATAAATATTATTGCGTAATCTGCGGGAAATGAGGCTTAATGCGGAAAGGCCGACAAAAATTGCAACATAGGGAGGCGCGCGCGGCGCAATAGGAGCTTTTGCCTTGGGAGTAGTTGCTCTCTTAGTAGTTGGAACTACCGGCTTGCTAACCTTTGACTCTCCTGTAGTCGGCTGTTTTACTTCTGCAGAAGCTGGCTGGGTCTGGGTTGGTTTAGAGGTTGCCGCAGCTGACTGAGTTGCTGCTGGCTCAGTTGTGGGCTGCGTAGCTGCTTTTCTATCTAATTGCTCCTGGCTACTTTGTTTAGCAAGGCTAATGGACTCAGTAAGTAACTCTCGCAGTGTCGGGTCTTTGATTTGCTCGCCGATCTGGATTTCGTCAAAACAGGCAGGGTCTTCCTGATTATCCAATATATTCATTATTTCTCCTGCTATTCTTTCTACTTCAGCTGCCTCTGCTGCAATTTCTCTATCTAATTCCTCTTGAGCAGCTTGCCTGGAAATCGTAACTGCATATGCAAGAAACTCTCTTAAGGCAGGGTCTTTGATTTGCTCGCCGATCTGGATTTCGTCAAAACAGTTAATGTCCTTATTTTCCAATGCATATTGAATTTCATCCATTACTCTTGTAAATTCATCTTCTTCAGCCTGCGCTTCTCCAGTTGTAGGTACGGCCTCAACTGCAGGTTTAGTTTCTGGATGAGAAACAAACATGGTTGTCTGCTCTTCTAATTCCCTTATTCTTGCCTCAATATCAGCTTGCTGTTGCAGTAATTCATTTTGCTTTGTGTAGGCACGCTTTAAATAAGCCTGTGTTTGAGCTATCCCCTGTATTCTTTCCTGGGCCGCTTGCACTTTCGGCAATAATTTTTCTACTTTCCAAGAGCCAATCATCCAAAGGTCCTGCATATTTACCAAGAATTCTCTGCCGTTTATTGTAATTATTCCGGCAGTGGTGGTAAATCTGGAACGAGCTAATTGCTCTGCGGTAAGTGTCAAATTAGAAAATTCCTGCACCAGCGGAATGCCGAATAATTCGCAGGATTCTCTAAAGTTAAGCTCCCTGCCGCCTAAAACAACTTTATTGTGTTTGACTTTGGCATCTTTATAATGAGTAAAGAAGAAGGCGTATTCTATGGCAATAGTGGGAATATTTGCCTTAGCTCTATATTGCGCATTTTCTCCAGTGGAATTTAGAGCAGGACAATTATTTTGATACTCAATTAT
>JAQUAH010000038.1 GCA_028687345.1 Candidatus Omnitrophota bacterium
TTATGGGGCCAGGGCAGAAAACCTGCCATGCCGAAATTCCAGGAGAAATATAACTTAGAAGGCGCTGTTATATCTGCCGTTGATTTAATAAAAGGAATGGGTAAGATCCTGGGGCTGGAAGTAATAAATGTACCCGGCGCTACCGGTTATTATGATACCAATTATGAAGGCAAAGCAAAGGCCGCATTAAAAGCATTGGAAAAAAAGGATTTTGTCTTTGTTCATGTGGAAGCCCCTGATGAAGCAGGGCATAACGGAGATTTAAGGGAAAAAATTAGTGCCATTGAAAGGTTTGACCAGTTAGTCGTAGGCACGGTATTGCAGGCTTTTAAACGCAGGCAGAATTTCATGATTTTAGTTTTGCCAGACCATGCTACGCCCATTTCCGTTAAGACTCATACTGCAGATCCGACGCTATTTGGGATATTCGGTAAAGGCATAGAGCCGGGAAACTTTCTCAAATACAGCGAAAAGGAAGCAGAAAAGTCCGATCTTTTTTTTGAAAGAGGTTACGAGTTAATGGACTATTTTATTAAAAGATGAACTCATTAATTATTGTCATTATAGCGGCGGCATTATTCTTCTGGGCTTATAAATTTTATGCCGCAAAATTACAATCATTATGGCATATTGACCCTAAGAGGCCTACTCCTGCTTATTCTAAATTTGACAGCGTAGATTATATTCCGGCAAGGAATTGGCTGGTGTTATTCGGGCACCATTTTTCCTCTATAGCAGGCGCAGGCCCGATCATCGGCCCTGTGATTGCCGTGATGCTCTGGGGGTGGTTACCGGTTTTATTATGGGTGGTCCTGGGTACGATTTTTATCGGCGGCATACACGACTTCGGCTCACTCATCACCTCGGTAAGGGAAGGCGGCTCTTCAATAGCAGACATTTCCCAACATGTAATCTCTAAGCGGGCAAAGATTATTTTTGCTTTATTTGTATGGCTTGCCTTAATCTTAGTGATTGCTGTATTTGCCTATCTTTGCGCGGATACATTTGTAAAAGAACCTAAGATAGTTTTACCGTCGCTGGGATTAATACCGGTTGCCATGTTAATAGGCTACCTTTTGTATAATTTGAAAGCAAGCTCTGTATTATCTACCATATTGGGGCTTTTAAGCTTGGCAGGATTGATATTGTTGGGTAATATTATGCCCATAAATGGCAATATAAAGATATGGCTGTTGGTTTTGTTTATATACTCCTATTTTGCCTCGATTTTGCCGGTGAATATACTTTTACAGCCCCGCGATTATTTATCCAGCTTTTTATTATTTTTCGGGGTAGGTGCCGGTTATTTAGGCTTAGTATTAATGCGCCCCAATATCAATATGCCTTATTATAATAAATTCAATACCTCCGAAGGCTATCTCTGGCCGGCTTTATTTATTACGGTTGCCTGCGGAGCGGTTTCAGGATTCCATTCACTGATAGCCAGCGGCACTACATCTAAACAAATTGCCAATGAGCGCCATGTTAAGAGAATTGGTTTCGGCGGGATGATAGCAGAAGGCCTGGTTGCAGTATTGGCAATTATTGCCACAGCGGTTTTGTTTAACTTTAGAGGAGATTTTAGCGCAGAATTAAAGAATACCGGCCCGATAGGAATATTTGGCAAGGGATACGGCTTGATTACGCATAAGTTTTTCGCCGGAAAAGGTAATTTTATCGCTATCACTGTATTAAATGCCTTTATATTAACGACATTGGATACTGCTACAAGGATATCCCGGTATCTTAGCGAAGAATTATTTAAGATAAAAAATCGTCATCTATCCACTATTCTTATTATAATTTTGAGTGCCGCGCTTGCATTTAGCGGCAAGTGGAGCAGGATTTGGCCGGTCTTTGGCGCTTCAAATCAATTAGTAGCGGCATTGGCCTTGTTCGTGTTGAGTTGCTGGCTTTTATCAAAGAATAAGCCGATGATTTTTACCCTGCTTCCCGCATTTTTTATGTTGGTTACAACTGTGATGGCATTGATTTTGCAGGCAGTTAAATATTTTATCAATAGAGAGACAGTGCTTTTTATCATAGATATAGCTTTAATAATACTTGCTGGTTTTATGGTTTATGAGGTAAATTCGGCAGCAATTAAAAGGTTAAAACAAAGAATTGCGTAGCAACTAGCCCCTGACATTTTATTTAACTTTAAGAATTTGAAATGTCAGGGGTCAATTCGCCCCGTCGCATTCTTGCATACAAGGGGCGGGGCTCATTGAGGAGAAAAAGCATGCATAAAGGCCTAATTGTACAAAAATTCGGAGGTTCTTCGGTAGCCGATGTTAAGCGCATACAAAATGTGGCCAAAAGAGTTGTAAGCTATAAAAAGAAAGGCTATGATTTGGTAGTGGTGGTTTCTGCTTTGGGGGATACTACTGATGAGTTGGTTGAATTGGCGGGCAAGATAAATCCAGAACCCTCGGAGCGGGAAATGGATATGCTTCTGTCAACCGGTGAACAGATTTCAGTAGCCCTGCTTGCAATGGCCATACATAAGCTGGGGCAGGAGGCTATATCGTTTACCGGAGCACAGGTGGGCATTATTACCGATTCAAGCCACACCCGCGCCAGGATTATTAAAATAAATGCCGATAAAATAAAAGAAGAATTAAGTAAAGGCAAAATCGTGATTGTAGCGGGATTTCAGGGGGTGACCCTGACGCATGATATCACGACCTTAGGCCGCGGCGGCTCTGATTTGACTGCCGTAGCATTGGCAAAGGAATTATTAGCCTGCGAATGCGAGATATATACGGACGTTGAAGGGATTTATACTGCTGACCCGCGTATAGAGCGCAAGGCCAGAAAGATTAACGCCATAACTTATGACGAAATGTTGGAGATGGCATCATTAGGCGCGCAGGTGATGCAGGCGCGCTCGGTTGAAGTGGCAAAAAAATTCAATGTCCCCATACATGTGCGCTCTTCGTTTTCTAACAATCAGGGCACGTTAATTATCAAGGAGGTTAAAAGAATGGAAGACGTGGTTGTAAGCGGCATAACCTTAGATAAGACTGAAGCCAAAATTACGATTTGCAATGTCCCTGACCGTCCGGGCGTAGCAGCAAAGATATTCGGAGAATTATCCGGCGCAGGCATAAGCGTAGATATGATTGTCCAGAATGTCAGCCACTTACGCCAGACAGACATATCTTTTACCGTAAAAAAGGCAGAGTTTTCAAAAGCAATCAAGCTTGCCAAGAGAGTTGCCAGCGGTATTGGGGCAGGGGATGTTTTAGAGGATGTTGATATCGCGCGCGTTTCAGTCGTAGGCGTAGGCATGAAATCGCATCCGGGTGTTGCGGCAGGCATGTTTGATACCCTTGCGAAACATAAAATTAACATTGAGATGATTTCTACCTCGGATATAAGCATCTCCTGTATTATAAAAAGGAAATTCGCCAAGACTGCCGTCAGGGCGTTGCACGAAAAATTCGGTTTATCAAAATAAGGGACGGTTTTAACTTATCCTAGCAAGGAGTAATTATGCAAGAGGTAAAATTATACGATACGACTTTACGTGATGGTGCACAGGGCGAAGGCATATCTTACTCAGTCACAGACAAGATCCGGATTGCCCAGGAATTAGATAAACTGGGGATACATTATATCGAAAGCGGATGGCCCGGTTCTAATCCAAAGGATATGGAGTTCTATTTGAAAATGGCAAGGGTGAGGCTTAAGAATAGCCGGTTGGTGGCCTTTGGCTCGACCCGCAGGCCGCATATAAAGGCTTCGGCGGACAGTAACCTCAAGGCCTTTTTAAAATGCCAGGCTAAATTTGTGACTATTTTTGGCAAGACCTGGGATTTGCATGTAAAAGATGTTTTAAAGACCACGCTTGATGAGAATTTGGATATGATTCAAGATACAATTTCTTTTCTTGCGTCCCGCGGATTGACAGTTTTTTACGATGCCGAGCACTTTTTTGATGCATACAATGCGAATAGGGAATATGGCCTTAAGTGTTTGCTCGCTGCTATTGAGGCAGGAGCAAAAGCGGTTGTCTTATGCGATACTAACGGAGGAACGCTTACCTCCGGTATTACTAAGGTCGTCCAGGAAATCAGGCCGCAAATAAATGTCTGGTTAGGGATTCACTGCCATAACGATGCTGACCTGGCAGTAGCAAATACTATCGCCGCAGTCCAAGCCGGGGCTGATATAGTCCAGGGAACAATCAACGGTTATGGCGAGCGCTGCGGAAACGCAGATTTAATCCCCATAATCGCCAATCTGAAATTAAAACTAGGCACCAATTGCATTAGTGATGAGAAATTGAAAGAGTTGACAAAGGTGTCGCATTTTGTGAGCGAAGTAAGTAATATGAAGCAAAGGAATGACCAGCCTTACGCGGGAGAATCTGCCTTTGCGCATAAAGCAGGCGTGCATATAAATGCGGTAATGAAGAATCCTAAGACATACGAGCATATTGAGCCGGCGCTCGTAGGCAACCGCCGTCGCATACTTGTCTCTGAATTATCCGGCAAGACCGCTGTTTTAATCCGGGCAAAAGCCCTGGAGTTGGATTTAGAGAAAGACGACCCTAAAACAAAGAAGATTCTCAAGCTCATACAAAATCTTGAACATCAAGGGTATCACTTTGAGGCGGCCGAAGCTTCATTCCAGTTGTTGATGCAAAGGGCGCTTAGAAAATATAGCAGGTTTTTTGAATTAGAGGGGTTTCGTGTAGTGGTAGAAAAGCGGTCAGAGAAAAAGATTACCTCAGAGGCGATTATAAAGATAAAAGTAAAGGGCACTAAAGAACACACTGCCGCTGAAGGCGATGGCCCTGTTAATGCCCTGGATAATGCCCTGCGCAAGGCGCTGGCGGATTTTTATCCGACTTTGTCTAAAATGCACCTTTCTGATTTTAAGGTACGCGTGCTGGATGAAAAGGCAGGGACCGCCAGCCGTGTGCGCGTCTTAATCCAGTCGCAGGATGAGAAAGACACCTGGAGCACTATTGGAGTATCCGAGAATATCATTGAGGCATCCTGGCAGGCCCTGGTAGATAGCGTGGAATATAAATTATTAAAAGATAAAGTTTTTAAGGCAACAAATGAATGACTTGCCCACTTGTTATAATCCTAAGGAAAGCGAAGATAAATGGTATACTTTTTGGGAAAAGAACAATCTCTTTTCTGCCAAAGTAAATCCTTCCAAAAAACCTTTCTGCATTGTTATCCCTCCGCCTAATATCACTGGCATCCTGCACATGGGGCATGCCTTAAACAATACCATACAGGATATACTCATCAGGTATCATCGCATGAAAGGGGAAGAGGCGCTTTGGATGCCGGGTACTGACCATGCGGGCATAGCTACCCAGAATGTGGTAGAGAAAAGCATTGCTAAGGAAGGGCTGAAGCGGCAGGACTTAGGCAGGGAAAAATTTATCGAGCGGGTTTGGCAATGGAGAGAGAATTACGGCTCTACCATTATACGCCAACTTAAAAAATTAGGCGCCTCCTGCGACTGGTCCCGCACAAGGTTTACCATGGATGAGCAATATTCGCTGGCGGTAAAACGCGTTTTTGTCAGCCTCTGGAATAAAAACTTAATTTACCAAGACGATAAAGTTATAAACTGGTGCCCAAGGTGTCAAACTGCTTTATCAGACGAAGAAGCGCCGCATCGTGAAATTCAGGGTAATTTATATTACTTAAGATATCCCCTAAAAGAGGGGCAGCCTCCTAGTGGGGCAGCCCCTTATATTATAGTTGCTACTACCCGGCCCGAAACGATGCTAGGCGACACAGCGGTGGCAGTTAATCCTAAAGACAGAAGATATAAAAAATTAATCGGTAAGACCCTGATTCTACCTTTAATGAATCGGGAGATAAAAATTATCTCTGATGGGATGGTTGATATGAAATTTGGTACTGGGGCAGTAAAGGTAACCCCGTCGCATGACCCAAACGATTATGCCTTAGGTAAAAAACATAATCTCCAGTTCATAAATGTGATGTATCCCAACGGCCGTATGAACGAAAACGCCGGTGATTATAAAGAAATGGACAGGTTTGAAGCAAGAGAAGTAATCCTGGAAGATTTAAAGGAAAAGGACCTCCTTGAAAAGGTAGAGCCGCATAACATATCTTGCGGGCATTGTTATCGTTGCCATACAATTATAGAGCCATATCTTTCAAGGCAGTGGTTTGTAAAAATGAAACCTTTGGCCAAGCCGGCTATCAAAGTAGTCAAGAAGGGTAAAATAAAATTTTATCCCAAACGCTGGACCAAAGTTTACTTAAACTGGATGGAGAATATTCAGGATTGGTGCATATCAAGACAGATTTGGTGGGGGCACCGTATTCCATTATGGTACTGCCGCGATTGCAACAAAGAAGCAGTTGCAAGTTTAGAAAAGCCACAAAAATGCAGTGTCTGCAACTCATCAAATCTTAAACAAGATGAAGATGTATTGGATACCTGGTTTTCCTCCTGGCTTTGGCCGTTTGCGACATTTTACTGGCCATTTGAGCATACTACAGAAGAAAAAGACGATAAGCGATTAGCGATAAGCGATAAGCAAAAAGATTTGAATTATTTTTATCCTACCTCTGTCCTAGTTACCGCACCGGAGATAATCTTTTTCTGGGTAGCGCGCATGATTATGGCGGGTGAGGAGTTCATGAAAGACATACCCTTCAGGGATGTTTACATCCATGGTACAGTAAGGGATATTGAAGGCAAGAAGATGTCCAAGTCTTTAGGAAATGTCATTGACCCGCTGGATATTATAAATGAATACGGAGCAGATGCGTTACGCTTCAGCCTTATTTCTATAACCGCGCAAGGCCAGGATGTATACCTGTCAAAGGAAAGATTTGAACAGGGAAGGAATTTCGCAAATAAAATCTGGAATGCCTCAAGATTTATTTTAATGAATTTGGAGCCAGCCAATATAAATACTGATTTATGCATATTCTTTAAGAAAGAAAATTTGGGGTTGGTCAATCGTTGGATATTAAGCAGGTTCTATTCGGTCTTAAAAGAGGTAAATAAGAATTTCAGTGCTTATAAATTCAACGAGGCTGCAAATACACTATATAGTTTTTTCTGGCATGAATTCTGCGATTGGTATTTGGAGGCGATTAAACACGATATTAGAAATGCGCAAAATCAAGTGGTAATGTACAAAATCCTGGAAAAATTCCTAAGGGCCATACACCCTATTATGCCTTTTGTTAGCGAAGAAATATGGCAGCGCATAAACGAGACAACGAGACAACGAGACAACGAGACAACGAGCATAATGGTCTGCCCCTGGCCCCATATACAGGAGCAGATTATTGACAAAAGGACAGAAAGTCAGGCACAGATAATATTCGGCCTTATTACAGAGATAAGAAACCTGCGCAGTTCAATTGAACTTAAAGATACCAGAAAGCTAAAATTTTCAGTTTATGCGCATACTAAAATTAAACAGGGACTGATAAGGGATAATGCTGCCCTGATTAAAAATCTGGCAAAATTAGAGGAATTAGAACTGCTTGAGTTAAACCAGAGGCCTGCCAATACTATAAGCGCAGTAAGCCAGGCGGCAGATATTTATCTGCATTTTAGCGGCTTATTTGATTCTGCAGCCGAACAGCAAAAGATTAAAGGTAAAATAAATAATTTAGAGAAAATTATAAAATCAAAAATAGCTCAACTAAACAATGCAGATTTCTTAAAAAGGGCGCCGAGGGAGATTGTCGATAAAGAAAAGGAGAATAAAGCAAAATTAGAAGATGAATTAAGGCGCCTGGAGAAGATGTCCAATGAGTTACGTTAATGAATTAGATATAAAAGCAATTGTTACCAATGCTTTAAAAGAAGACCTGAAAACAGAAGACATTACCACGGTAAGCTTTATCCCTCAGGATAAATTTATAAAGGCAGCGGTTTTGGCCAAAGAGAATTGCATAGTCTGCGGTTTAGGCGTGGCAGGGCTAGCTTTTAGATTAAAGAATAGAAATATTAAATTCAAGGCTAAAGTAAAAGACGGGGATATCGTAAAAAAGGGGAAGGTACTTGCAGTTATTTCAGGCAGCGCCAGAAGCATATTATCTGCAGAGAGGGTAGCTTTAAATTTCTTAAACCTGCTTTCCGGGGTATCTACAAGGACAAGAAAATTTGTAAATACCGTAAGGCCGTATAAGGTAAAAATCATGGATACACGTAAAACTATCCCGGGCCTTAGGCTTTTAGAAAAATATGCCGTGAGGATCGGGGGAGGCTTTAATCACAGGTTAAGTTTAGACGAAATGGTTTTGGTTAAAGATAATCATCTTAAAATTATTAAAGGTTATAAAAACTTAAAAGGAATAGAAAAGGTTAAAGAAAGGTACAAGACCGAGTTAGAGGTAAAAAATTTAAGAGAACTTAAAGAAGCATTGAAATTAAATCCGGATATAATAATGCTTGATAACATGGCTATAAAAGATATAAGAAAAGCAGTCCGGTTAAGGAACAGCCTATTACCTAACGCCTATTACCTTCCACCCAAGTTGGAAGCATCGGGCGGGGTTACTTTAAAGAACATAAAAAAGATTGCTTCCTTAGGCGTCGAAATAATTTCCGTGGGAGAATTAACCGATTCCCCGGCTTCCGTTGATATTAGTTTAGAGGTTGTATAATTTAAGCTATCGAGGTTTTTAATTATAGATGGAAACATTCAGATTAGTTTCTAGCTTCAAGCCATGCGGGGATCAGCCCAGGGCCATAAAAGAATTAACTGATTCGCTATCTTCCGGCAAACGCTATCATACCTTGTTGGGAGTTACCGGCTCCGGAAAGACTTTTACTCTGGCTAATGTGATTGCTAAATTAAACCTCCCTACCCTGGTAATTTCCCATAATAAGACTTTAGCTGCACAGCTATATTCTGAATTTAAGGAATTTTTTCCCCATAACGCTGTTGAATATTTCGTAAGTTACTACGATTATTATCAGCCTGAGGCATATATCCCTTCCACAGATACATATATAGAAAAAGATGCCTCCATTAACGACAGATTGGACCGCCTGCGCCTGTCTGCGACTACAAATCTTATGTCCCGTAATGATGTTTTAATCGTGGCCTCGGTTTCTTGTATTTACAATCTCGGAGACCCTGCGGATTACGAGGATTTACTGGTTGTTATAGAGAAAGGCCAAAACGTTTCCAGAGATGAGTTGGTTTCAAGGCTTATTCATATGCAGTATGAAAGGAATGACTATGAATTTATACGCGGCAGATTAAGGGTCAGGGGCGATTGCATAGAAATTCTCCCTTCTTATCAGGAAAAAGCATTGCGTATAGAGCTGTCGGGAAATACGATAGAAAGACTCTCTGAAATTAACCCCGTATCCGGGCAAGCTTTAAATTCGCTTGAAAAGATAGCCATATATCCTTCTAAGCATTTCATTGTTTCAGGAGACAGGATTAGCAGGGCATTAGGTTCCATCGAGCTAGAATTGGAAGAGCAGCTTAAGTTTTTAAAGGGCCGCAACAAATTACTCGAAGCACAGAGGCTGGAATCAAGGACCAGGTACGATATGGAGATGCTGAAAGAGATCGGTTACTGCCATGGTATTGAGAACTATTCGCGCCATCTTTCTGGCAGGCCTGCCGGTTCGCGTCCTTATTGTATGATTGATTATTTTAGAGGGGATTTCCTTACCGTTATCGATGAATCGCATGTTACCGTTCCACAGATAAGGGGCATGTATCAGGGTGACCGAGCCAGAAAAGAAACTTTGGTAGAGTACGGGTTTAGACTCCCATCCTGTTTAGATAATCGTCCGCTGGAGTTTGAAGAATTTAACGATATTGTAAAGAGGACGGTCTTTGTCTCTGCGACCCCGGATGAATATGAGATTAAAAAGAGTAAGCCAATAGTGATTGAGCAGATTATCCGTCCAACAGGATTAGTTGACCCTGAAATTATTATCAGACCTACGGAAAACCAGATAGATGACTTGATAAAAGAAATAAAGCATAGAGCTCAAAAAAAGGAGCGCATTTTAGTGACTACTCTGACTAAGAGAATGGCCGAAGACCTGACTGCTTATTTGCAAGATAAAGGCTTAAAGGTAAAATATATGCATTCCGAGATTGAGACAATTGAGCGCTCAAGAATTCTACGGGGATTAAGGGAGCAAAAATTTGACTGCCTGGTAGGTATAAATTTGCTTAGAGAAGGCCTTGACCTTCCGGAGGTTTCATTAGTAGCGATTCTGGATGCGGACAAAGAAGGGTTCCTGCGTTCTGAAACGTCTCTGATTCAGGTCGCCGGGCGCGCCGCGCGCAATATTAATGGCAGGGTGATTATGTATGCCGATACAGTAACCGGCTCAATGAAAAGAGCAATTTCAGAAAGTAACCGCCGAAGAGTCATGCAGTTAGAATTCAATAAAAAGAATAAGATTTCTCCGCGCTCAATCCAGAAGGCAATAAAACAAGGCATAGAAGATTTGGAAGAGGCGCAAGATTTTGTGCAGGACCTGACCGGAGAATCCAAAGACGAATATGAATTAAGAAAATATATAGCGCAATTAGAATACGAGATGGAATTATCTGCAAGGAACCTGCAATTTGAAAAGGCAGCAGTTTTAAGGGATAAGATAAAGGAATTGAGATCCCTGCCTCACTGGTAGGCAGGAAATATCAAAATAACAGATGATATTAGCCATTGATATAGGAAATACCAATATTAATTTTGCTGTTTTCCGGGGGAATGGAATCATAAAGAAATTCTTTATCCGCACGGATGCTTATAGCCTGAAAAAATTAAGAAATGCGCTGGGTAAGGCCGATATCGGCGATAGTATTATTTGCAGCGTTGTGCCGCAACTTACGAAAATATTAGGGGAAGATCTTGGAAAGATATGTAATTATAGAGTATATGTCTTGGGTAAAAATGTGTCTGTCCCGATAAAAAACCTATACCAGAAGCCACAACAGGTAGGCCAGGATAGATTAGTCAATGCCTACGCAGGAGTTGTGTTTTATGGCAGCCCATTGATAGTGGTTGATTTTGGCACAGCCGTTACCTTTGACGTAGTCTCTAAGAATAAAGAATATTTAGGAGGGATGATTTTTCCCGGATTGCAGATTTCTTTGGATGCGCTTAGCCAGCGCACCGCATTACTACCGAAAATAAAATTAGGCAGGCCCAAAGAGATTATCGGCCGCGACACAAGAAACAGTATGTTGAGCGGAGTAGTTTACGGTACTGCAGCGCTCGTAGATGCCTTAACAGAGGACCTGAAAGAGAAAGTCGGCCAAAATGCCAAAGTAATCGGGACAGGAGGCAATATTACCATGATTAGAGAATATTGCAGGGTAATCGATAAGATTGACCAGGATTTGACTTTAAAAGGCCTGAACGTAATTTATAGCGATAAAAGCGACCAACCCATATAATTAATTTGTAAAAGGTATGAAATCTAACGAAATACTATTCATTTTCCCAAATTTCTCCTCGGCAGATATGACTAATTTTATTATCGATTGCCATTCAGGCGCAAGTTACATTCTGGCATACCTGAAGGAAAGGGGAATTCACGGCCTGCATTTTATTCAGAGAGAGCCCATTGACTTAGAGACTTTGACAAAGAAAATAATACAGCAGGAAATAAGAATCATCGGTTTTACCTGTTTTGATAATAACTACTATTTTATTAAACTCATTTCGCAGCGTTTAAAAGAATATAGTCCGGAATTGGTTGTTGTCCTAGGCGGACCTACTGCAACATTCTCCAGTGAATTAATTATGCAAGATAATCCCGCCATAGATATCTGTGTACGCGGGGAAGGAGAAGCAACTGCCTACGAGTTAATCAAACAATTGAAAATAAAAGGCCCCTTAAGCGGGATAAAAGGTATAACCTATCGAATAAATGGCGAGTTAGCGAGAAATCCAGACAGGCCTTTTATCGTGTCAGAGAAGAAAGACGCAGAGTTGGATATTATACCTTCTCCTTATTTAAGCGGGGTCATTCCTGCCGGAGAACTCTGCGGCATCACTACGTCCAGGGGGTGCGTTTTTAAATGTATTTATTGTAACTTTTCTGCCATGTCCAGATGGACAGTGAGGTATCATTCTGTAGAAAGGGTAATTGCTGAATTAAAGAAAATATATGGGAATTTACAAAATGCAAGCAAAGCAGAGGAGACCGTAAATATCAACGATGATGCGTTTTCGTTAAATCCTGTAAGGGCAAAACAGATTTGTCAAAGGATAATTGAAGAGAAAATAAATTTACGCTTCTGGTGCGATACGCGCGCTGACAAGGTAGATAAAGAACTCCTTAACTTAATGTATAGGGCAGGGATACGCACGTTAAATTTCGGGCTTGAAAGTGTCTCACCCCGCGTATTGAAGACTATAAAAAAGGTAAGGGGTATCTCTTGTCAGGATACGGGGCTTGAACCAGAAAAAAGGTTTGTAGAAAAGGTTAAAAGTAATGTTGGATTTGCCCGTAAAATCGGGATAAATGCTTCTGTAAGCATTATCCTGGGATTGCCGGGGGCAACCAAAGAGGATGATTTAAAAACCTTGGACTTTGTCAGGCGGCTGAAAGTTGACAGTTACTACCATAATTATTTAAACATATTTGCTGGCACCGAATTATTTAATACATTTAAGGAATATAGGCTAAAGATAATCCCTTCACGAATTCTTTTGCCAACTTTTACCAAGCATGCCTACGATACTTACAGTATACCCATGTTGAATGAATCTTATCAGAATATGATTACAGGAAATCGAATAAGAAAAGTAATAAAAATTATAAACGGAGGCTATGAGGAAGCAAAAGAAAGAAACGGTTACCCCGACTTATTATTTATAAATTACTCTCTAAATAAAAAAACGATAGAGTGGTTAAAAGAAACAGTCGCTATATGCCCTTTAATAGTGTTTGCAAATAACCGCACTGTGAAGAATAATCCCGGACAAATGATGCTTAAAGAGATCGTTGTCTCTCTCTATACTTATCCAATAGGCAGGACGTATTTGTTGGAATTGACAAATACGCCGCGCATTAATTATGCCGATAAATATTTTAAATCAGGACAATATACGCTAATACCTGCTAAGACTAGACTCGGGAATACCAGCAAGGGATTAGCAGAGTTATCATTCTTTAAATTTTTTCCTTTTGCAAATTTCGCTAAAAAAGATTTTAGCACGGTTATCCCTGAAAATAACGGAAAGAGAAGAGAGGTAATTTTTTCCTTATCTACACTTGACGATGTAAGAGAACTCGCAGGTTTATTTTCCAATTCGGAAAAAATAACCTTAGATATCGGCAAGGTCAAATCGGAATGTGATTTTCTTGATGCATGCAGG
>JAQUAH010000039.1 GCA_028687345.1 Candidatus Omnitrophota bacterium
CCTGTCTTTTTCAATATACTTTCGATATTCGTCCAGAGTGGTTGCGCCGATACAGCGTAACTGGCCGCGCGAAAGCAACGGTTTTAACATATTTGAGGCGTCAATCGCCCCTTCTGCAGCGCCTGCGCCCACTATGCTATGCAATTCATCTATAAATAATAGGATCTCGCCTTTTCTTGATTGTATTTCCTTTAGCACAGCCTTGAGCCTATTTTCAAACTCACCCCTGAATTTGGTCCCTGCAACCAGGCTTCCTAAATCAAGCGAGATTATCCTTTTATTCTTTAAGCCCTCAGGAATATCTTTAGAAACTATACGCTGTGCCAGCCCCTCGGCTATTGCAGTCTTGCCTACGCCTGCCTCTCCGATTAAAACAGGATTATTCTTTGTCCTCCTTGAAAGGACCTGCATTAATCTTCTGATTTCCTTATCACGGCCGACAACCGGGTCAAGCTTTTGCTCTTGCGCTAACTCCGTAATATCCTGCCCGTACTTCTGGAGGGCATTAAATTTTTCCTCCGGGGTTTCATCGGTTATCCTCTGGTTGCCGCGTATAGTAGATAAGGCAGATAGAATCTTTTCCTTATCTATTTTTAACTTCTTTAGCTCTTCTGTCACAGCCGAATCATTGTCTGATAATAAAGCCAAAAGAACGTGCTCTGCAGAAATAAATTCATCCTTTAACATCCCTGCTTCCTTGCCCGCATTATTCAATAGCTTATTCATACGGTAAGAAAAATAAACCTGGGCATTACTCCCGCTTACCGCTGGTTTCTTCTGCCAGTATTCTTCTATTACCTTAATTATAGAAGATGCCCTGACGTCTAATTTATCCAGCACAGAAATAATAATGCTGCCTTGCTGGCGCAATAAGGCATAAATCAAATGCTCCGGGTCCAGTTGTTGATGTCCGTATTCAGTAGCTAAACCTAAAGCATCCTGTAATGCCTCTTGTAATTTTACAGTTAACTTATCCACTCTCATTTCTCTCCTCGCTTTGTTAGCACTCGCATACTCTGAGTGCTAACAATCAGATAAAAAATTTTACTCAATCTCCTTTTCAATAATTATCCTTATACCGTGAATATTGACGCGCTTCTCTTCCATTAAATAATGCACGTATTCTAATTTCTTAACATCCTTTAAAGAATAAAGACGGCTTTTTTTACCGATTCTCTTTGGGCAGACTATACCTGACTTATCCAATTGGCGTAGCGTCCATATAGGTAAATCCACCAGCTTACTTACTACGCTGATTACATAAACCGGTTCATCAGGGCTAATTTGGATATCGAAAATCGGCATATCTAACCTCGCTCCCTTCTCTTATTCTCAGGAAAACTATAGCATAATATCATTATTTTGTCAAGGAAATATTATGGAATTTATTAGATATTCTAACTGATTATATCTATCTTATTCTCTTTCAAGATCTTATCAGCAAGTACTTTGTTTAAGATAACCTTAATTTTTATCCCTTCCTGAAGATAATCTACACGTTCAACTTTACCTTGGCGATAGAATAAATCTACTAAGTCCATTCGAGAATGCGGTATCATGATCTCCAAATGCAGCATGTTCTGAGCAAAATTACCCTGTATACTCTCCAGCAGTAAATTGAAGTTCTGTTTAAATTTTGCCGAGATAGCTATAGAATTTGGAAAATCGGCTTTTAATCTATCAAGCCACATCTTATCATCCAAAAGGTCAATTTTATTTAAGGCAGTAATAATGGGTTTTTCATCGGCCTGCAATTCTTTTAGGACTTCGTGTACCGCCTTATTATGTTCGTATACGCGGGAATTGCTTGCATCCAAAACATGAATCAATAAATCTGCCTCTGTTACTTCTTCAAGCGTAGCTTTAAATGCCTCAATAAGATGGTGGGGAAGATTATGCAAAAAACCTACAGTATCAGAAATAACGATATTTTCTCCGTTAGGTAATTTCAGGCCTTTATAGAGAGGGTCCAATGTGGTAAAAAGACCGTCGGATATAATCTGGTTGGCATCGGTCAGGGCATTTAAAAGTGTGGATTTTCCGGCACTGGTATAACCTACTAATGCTACAATAGGCGTGGCACCTTCCCTTCTTTTTTTCTTCAACGTATCCCGGTGTAATGCGTAGTGCCTTAAATCCTCCTTTAACCTGTCTATTTTTTTTCTGATACGCCTTCTGTCAACCTCTAACTTCTGCTCTCCCGGGCCGCTGGTCCCTATACCTCCTCCTGTGCGGGAAAGTATTATCCCTTTGCCTATAAGCCTGGGCAGTAGATATTGCAACTGCGCTAATTCCACCTGTATCTTTCCTTCCGGGCTCCTGGCATGCCGGGAGAATATATCTAAAATCAACTGTGTACGGTCGACTGTTTTCCTGCCGACTATTTCATCAAGGTTACGCTGCTGCGTGCCGGAAAGGTCATGGCTGAAAATAATGGTATCTATATTTTTCTCCTGGGCAATTAAAGCCAATTCTTCAGTTTTGCCTTTCCCAATAAAAAGATTTGGGGTAGGCTTATCGCAAACACAGGTGATATTATCCACAACCTCTACGCGGCTGGTAAAAGCCAGTTCCTCCAGCTCCAAGGCAACATCTTCAAGGCGCCAATTATCCTTCTCTGATTTTAATTTGATAGTAACTAATAAAGCTCTTTCCATATTCTCTTGGCCACCTTTCTTGGGGTATCTTTATTTATATCGAGCCATTTTATCCGTTTATTTTTTCTAAACCAGGTCAGCTGCCGTTTAGCGTAAGCCCGCGTATTCCTTTTCATCAGCCGTTTAGCTTCGTCTAAATCATATTCGCCGTCAATATAACCCTTTAGTTCTTTGAGGCCGATGGCATAAGAAGCGGTTTTGCTTAATTTTAATTTCAACAGCTTCTTGGCCTCTTTGACTAACCCGCTTTTAAACATTTCATCAACGCGCCCTTCAATCCTGTTGTAAAGGTTTTGCCTTCGGATATTAAGGCAAAAAATCATTACATCATATTTATCCGCGAGGCCCTTTCTCTGCTTTTGCAAATAAGATATTGGCTTGCCCGTAGATTCAAACACTTCCAGCGCGCGCACAAGGCGCTTTGTATCATTCGGATGAATCTTTGAAGCTGACTGTGGGTCTATACTCTTTAATTTATTATGTAGGTAAATATTGCCTAATTCTTCAGCCTGTTTGTAAAGTTTCATTCTGATATTCTTGCTTGAAGGCCGCATTTTAAAAATACCGTCTATTAATATTGACATATAGAGGCCGGTCCCGCCTACAAAAAGGGGGGTTTTATCCCTATTTAGTATTTCTTTAATCTTACAAAGGGCATCCCGGCGGTATTTAGAAACATTATACTCTTTTGTGGCGGGGATTAAATCAATAAGATGATGCTTTATTTTTTTTCTTAAGGTTGCCGCAGGTTTAGAGGTAATAATATCCATCCCTTTATAAACCTGCATTGAATCGCAGGAGATGATTTCGGCATTGATTTTCTTAGCCAATTCCAAGGCACAATCAGTCTTTCCTGTTGCGGTCGGGCCTACCAGGAAAATAATCTTCTTTTTCTTATTTATGCAAGCCATATACTTTATGCAGGAAAATCCGACTTATGGAAAGATTTTCGTGGGATAGCCTTCCTGGATAAGCTTATTTTCCAAATTTATTGCTTCTGTGCGGGTAGGAAGCCTCCCAACGCGCACACGGTAAGACTTTTCTTCCCCGTCAAGATTAACTTCTTCGATTGTTGCAGGGTAACCCTTTTGAATTAGCTTCTCAGTGAGAACTTTGGCATTTGCGCTATTTGAAAAGGAACCTACCTGCACTGTATAATAGAAATCAGAAGAGGTGCCTGTCAAAACAGGGATATCCTGATAAACCCTTGCCTCGGTATTCAGCGGGAACTCCCGTTTTAATCTCTCTAAATATTCCCTGCCCTGCTGGGTATCCCCCTTTTTGAAACCGATTTGACTGAGGCGGTAAAAAACCTGTGCTTTAAATTTGGTATCGGGGTTAGTGTTGATAAGGTCCAGGAGGTAGCCCTGCGCTTTATCAAAATCTCCTTTTAAGAAATAAGCATCGCTTAAGCCCAATTTTGCCTGCTCTTTAAATTTGCTCTCCTTAAACTCCTTCAGGATAATCTCAAAAATATCGGAGGCGCGCAGAAAATTTTCATCCTTAAGGTAACTAAGTCCCAGGATATAATATAACTCATCTGCGCCGTAAGATTGACCGGTGCCGGAGATAATCTTCTCTCCCTCTATAATGGCTGACTTGTAATCACCCTGCAAAAAATAAATTTTAAGCTTATCCAGGTTTAAGGCGTAAGCGTTTGAAACATTCAAACCTAAGCAACAATACACGGACAATAACGAATAACCAATAGCTAATTTAGCAAACTTTATATTCACTTTTTTCCTCTGGATATCTTCTTCTGTAGCTCCAATATTGCTTTGTGCCTTCTTTCCTTCTCTTGCTTAGGCACGTCATCGTTAAATTTTAACGCGCCCGTATTCGGCCGCGGAGAGTATTTAAATATGAAAGCCGCGTTGAACTCTATATCCTTTACCAGGTTATAAGTATCCTGAAAATCTTCCTCTCCCTCAGTAGGGAAACCTACTATTATATCCGTAGTCAGAATTCCATCTTTTACAATTTTACGATACTTATCTGCTAAATCCAAATAAAATTTACGGGTATATTGGCGGTTCATCAGCCCTAAAATCCTGTCAGAGCCTGATTGAACCGGAAGATGAAAGAATTTTTTCAATTTGTCGCACTCCTGCATCACTCGGAATAATTCTATTGAGGTGTCTTTTGGATGAGAAGTTACAAAATCAAATTCTTTCAACCCCTTTATTTTATTTACCATTTTTAATAATTCCTGAAGGTTAACTGTGGATTGATACGCATTTACATTTTGGCCCAGGAGGGTAATTTTTGTTATTCCCTTGCCGATTGCTTCTTCTATTTCACTCAAGATATCTTCATGTTTACGATTCTTTAACTCACCCCTTACATAAGGCACGACGCAGTAGGAGCAGAAATTAGAACAGCCTTCAGAAATTACCACATAGGCATGCTCTTTATCTTCATAGAAACCCGTATGATAAATCTCTTCCGGCCGCAGATTTCCATCTGTCTCCCAGATTTTCCTCTGCAATAAGGGACTGTCCCCGCTTTTTGGGGACTGTCCCTTAGTTGCTATTAGGCTTGAAATTATCATGGGAGTCTTGTGTATATCTGGCGGCCCGACTACAAAATCTACCTGTGGCGCCCTGTCAAAAATATGCTCCTTATAATTCTGCGCCATACAGCCAACCACTCCAATCAAAGGTACTGTCCCCGAAAGAGACTTTCCCTTTTTATATCTACCTATCTCTGACCAAACCTTATCCTCCGCATGCTGGCGCACTGAGCAGGTGTTGAATATAATAACATCCGCTTCATCAGAGTTAGTCGTTAGCTTATAGCCGTTGGTAGTTAGTAAACCGCAGATTACCTCCGAGTCGCGGACATTCATTTGACAACCGAAAGTCTTCAAAAATACTTTATTTTTCATAACTCAAAATATTCTTGACCAACACTCCCCCAACACTCCCTGTTTCCAAACCAATAAGTAAGCCGCTTGCAAACAGCTTCCTCTTTAGAATGAAAACTGTTGCGTATCTAATTATATTATTTTAACATAAAAATGGGCCGGGAGAAATGAAAATAGGTTAGCGGAAGAAATTGACTACATATTTAACGCATTGCGTTGTCCATAAAATTCTAGCCACTTCTGCGCTATAATCCTGTGGCCTTCTCCATTCCAGTGAAAATCATCTTTTAAGAAATATTTGTTGATAGTTTCATCGGGCAAACCGTTGATGAAATCAGGAAAATAATTAATGAAACCTATTCCTTTTTTTCTGCAATAATCCTCCCAGAATAATACCTGGGGAGAGTTTATGTCGTTATTTTTTATCTGACTAGGCCAGGGATATACAGCTAAAGTAACTTTTATGCCGTATTTTTTACACAACCCTAACAACATATCCATGTTATTCTTAGCTAAGAGCAACCCTTTCTTTCCCCGTTTATTAAAAACAATTTCGTCTTGAGTCCATGAATCTATTTGCGGCTTATGGAATTTGCTGATTACATTGCGATATAATATAGGCACATAAGACATCATATTATATATGACCGAATGCCCTCTCAATAGATTATTAATCTTTGTTAAAATACATCTTTTTTGCGGCCGGTAATTCTCATAGCCTATCTCATCAGGGATATCGGAGATATCAATATAAACATACAATTCATTGAATTTTAAACCTTCTTTTTCAATAAGGTATTTTATCTTTAAGTAATATAATTTCGGGGAATAGCCGACTACGCTGGCGTTTAGCACCTCAATATTTTGCTTATGTAACACTTTATCTATAATTCCGACAAAAGTTTTATCATATATTACTCCTATGCCTTCAGCGAAAGAATCTCCGATAAACAAAATTCTGTATTTGTTAGAAACAGGCCAGACTTTCCTGTTTACGCTATCCCTGAATCCTAATGAATTTGTGTAAACGCTGTATTTTGAACCAAACCACTTAATTTTTCCTTTAAAGTTTCCCGTTAAGCCATGGTGAAAATAACAATTCTGCAATCGGTAGCTGGGCCGGATTGAAATTGTGCCTATCAGGAAATCAGAAATAATCAAAATAGAGACAAAAATTACGACTGTCTTCTTGGAATTATTCTCAAATCTATTTTTTTGTTTCGTCATAATTACTCTATTTCAGGATATCTAAGGGGAGGCTGGAAATTTGTTTAAAACTTAGGGGTGTGGGAATTCTGGAAATCATTTTGCCTTTTCAGGGCATTCATGTACCTGTGCATCTTTATATTTACTTTCTCTAATTTTGGCCTGACCACCAGTGCGATCAATAATTGCCCGCTGGCTCCGCTTAAGGAATCTATAATAATATCTTTAACCTCAAAGCCTCTGCCTCCGACCCCAAATTGCTGTAGAGACTCGTCTAAAATCGCAAAAGGTATTATAAGAAAAGTGCACCAGGCATAGAGCATGTATGTTGCGATGTTATGCCTTAAGGCCATATAAAGCAACAGGCTCAACATGCCGTATCCCAGGAAGTGCAGCCTGTCTTTGGTGGATCCAACGTGCGTCAAAAAATACACACTGATGATAAAGAAGAACACCAGCCACACATATGATGTAATTTCAGTTTGCTTTCCTTGTCTTAATAGATGTATTAACAAACAGATAAATATCGCTGCAATTGAGATATTTATTATCCAATTTAAAATAACTTCTATTGCATTATCGTCTAAATTTGGAATAAGTTTATCGGAGATCGGTATGATAAAAAGCACAAGCAGATATACTATTATAGTAATTACCCAGTCGAGAATTAACCTGCCTCTTTGATACATTAGATTATTTTTAGCTCTGATTTGATACTTGTAGTCAGGATCGTAGCCTTTAACTGGTCCAGGGAAAACGGCTTTACCAGATAATCGCAGGCGCCCAATTCCAGGGACTCCCTGCAGATAGAATCATCTTTTATGCCGGTCATTATGATAACACAGGTCTCCGGGCTAACTTTTCTTATGCCTTTTAAGATTTCAAGGCCATTTATATCAGGCATAACAATATCCAATAACACCAGGGACGGCTTAAGCAGCTGAACCTGGTCCAAGGCATCCCTGGGATTGTTTAGTGAAGACGTCTGGTACCCTGCCTTAGCAAGGAATGTCGTGATGTATTCGCATATGCCAGGCTCATCATCTATAACAAGAATGGATTCAATGGACTTTTTACCTTTCTTTGCCGCTTTTTTCTGTTGAAAACTAGTTACCATCCCATGGACTGCCAAAATAAAACCATAGGCATCAAGATTAGGCTGCAGATACTGGTATTTTCCGTAATTGCTGATTATGTTCGCTAATTCCTGCGGCGGTTCTGAATTCAGCGTGATTATTACAGGCGCATCCCGCGAACCCTTTCTGTACCCCGCCAATAATTGCATGGCGTCCTCTACTGCCAATAAATCCGCCCTTAGAATTAAAAGGTCAGGCGGGCTGGTTCCCATTTCGGTATTTTTACTTTCTATACACTTTATATTGTATCCTTTTTTTGTAAAAAATGATACGGCAGTATTGAGCTTTTCCTCTTCATATTTTAGGGCTAAAATATTAACATCGGTAAGTTGCTTGCTTTCTATCTGCCTTGCCCAGCCTTCTAGGCTACGTTTAAGCAAATCCAAATCAAGCGGTTTAGTTATGTAATTAACCGCGCCTAATTTTATGGCCTTTTGCGCAACCTCGGGATCTTTTATCGCCGTTACTATCGTAATCACCATCTCTTTGTCAATCTGCCTGAATCTTTTTAAGAGCTCAAATCCATCCATGTCGTCCATATTTATATCTAACAGGGACAACTGGGGCTTTTCAATCTTTGCTTTTTCTATCGCCTGTTGCCCGGAATACGCGGCTGTGACCTGATATCCCTGTCTTTTCAGAAAGCCTTCAAGGGAATTACAAAAATCCAAGTCTTGCGCTACAATTAAAACCTTTACCATTTAAAAATCCTTTTCTACTAAGATAACACCATATATATATCCTTCGTATTATTTTAACACGAAGATGCGGAATTTACAAGAAAAAGCCCCGCACCTTTAAAGTGCGGGGCTTATTAAACTAAATTAAAGAAAAATAACTATTTTTTCTTTAATTTATCGATTTGCTCGTTAACAAATTTTCCAGCGATATCTTTACAACCCAACCCGAAAGCCAAAGCCAGACCTAATCCTACAGAACCTAAGATAATAGCAACGGTAAGTTCTGTTATGCGTATCCCAATCCTGAGTTGTTCCAGGGATACAAATATTGCAAAGGCAATTACTATAGTTTCCACAACAGCGCTGAGGATTTTGCCCTGCGAAAGCCCGGCATTGTTAGCTGCTGTCTGCACAATGTTTCTTAATAATGTGGCCGCGAACATCCCCAATATAAGGATAAACATTGCAGCGATTACATTGGGTATGTAAAGCACTACTTTGTTCAATAAATCTGCGGCGACTGTTAAACCTATGGCATTGATGGCAACCATGAAAGAAACCAGGAGCGCCAGCCAATAGAAAATCACACCGATAAGCTCAGAGAGTGAATAGGTGATACCGCCCTTTTTAAGCAAGTTATCCAATTCAATACGGTCAGATAGCTCGTCAATTTTTATCGCCCTTAATCCATTGGTGACTATTGTCTTGATTAATTTAGAAATTAGCCAACCGATGATAAGGATGATAATCACCAACAGCACGCTAACCAGAAACTGGCTGATCTGAGCAAGTATTGTTCTAGCCGGTTCTAATAGAACCACCTGCCAACTATTCATCTGCACCTCCTTTAATTTTGGTTTCCATTAAATCGCTATGATCTCCGATTTCTTATATCTTTATCATAATTATCGGGTTATGTCAAGAGGAATATAAAAAAATTAAAAATCCAGAGTCATCCCGTCATAGGCTGCCTGAATATCAACACCTAAATCCTTGGATAATTTTTCGGCTTGCAGATGAGGCTTTGCCTTAAGCATGGTCATGCCAAAATGCGTAAGTATCACCCTTTTAGGCTGTATTTTACTTATAATCTGAACTACATCGGGAAGGCTGAGATGGTCTATACCCGGGTGTGGTTCAAAGAAAACAACAGAAATGATTAGGGTATCTGTCTTATAAAAATTAGCTAAATCTTCAAAATATTTTGTATCAGAGATTATTGAAACGCTCTTCTTTGACATGTTAAATTTTATACCATAGGTCTCCACAGGATGTATATGTTTCATGGAGGTCATAAATTCAAATTCCCCGATGCGGTAGTATTTATTTGCCTCCAGGGTCTCTAATTTCTGCGGGAAATTTATCGCGTGTGCTAAAATAACAGAATCCTGATTAACGGCATCCTGCGGGCAAAAAACCATGCCCCTCTTCTTAAACCCTCCTTCTGTCATCGCCTCAATCATCACATTGATATCCCCGGCGTGGTCCAGGTGGCGATGGGTAAGTATTATGCCGTCCAATTTAGACGGGTCTAACTTAGGGATACTTTTGGCGCAACGGACAATGCTGCCCGGGCCCGGGTCAATTAAAACGTTGGTGCCTTTATAAGAAATCCATATACCGCCTGAAGCGCGCAACTGCCTTATCATTACAAAACGTGCGCCGGCAGTCCCTAAGAATTTAATGAAATCTGCAGAGGCTTTTTTCTTTACGGCTCTAGCCATATCTGCCTAAGCTCCTCGTTTATTTTATGCATTTGAGCAAACCCGAGTTTCGCATCCCATAAATCCTCTTCTTTTTTACGGCTATTCTTCCTGTCAGCAACGAAATCTTTTACGCAAAGCGGCTTTGCCCCGCTTGCCCGGACAAAAAACCTTATCTCTTTGTCATCGGAAACCACCACGATATTCTTTCTATTTCCTGCATGTTCTACCATTCTTCTTATTCTCTCATCTGCTGTCATCTCCCTTGAGAATATTATGCCTACTGCCGTATTGGTGTTTCCCCCTGCAGCTTCTTCTGCATCAGGATAACCGTCAAATACCACAATAACTTTATTCTTGGGGCTGCCGGTCAATCTTCTTGTCCTGATAATCTCTAATAGTGCCTGTCTCTGATTTTTTATTTTTTTATTGATTAGCGGGGTTAACAGGGGATGTTTTAGAATATTGTATCCGTCTAGTATGAACTGTAAGGACATATATAAGTCCTCCTAATGCTCCACAGATTAATAAAAAGAAAAAGGTAAGAAGCGAAATCAACAAAGCCGGGTTTTCTGCCACGCCTACTTTGACAAAAAAGAATACGGTAAGGTTTTCCCTTAATCCTAATCCTCCTATCGATATAGGTAATAGTGTAATGGCGCCTATTATCGGCAGGAATATAAAGAAATAAATAATCTTTATCTTCAAGCCTAATGATAAAGCAATCATATAAGCGCTTATCGGAGATGTCATCTGTATCGCGATAGATAAAAGAAGGTTATTTATAATCATTCTTTTATGTGTCCTGAAATGATGGATATCGTGATGTAAATTTTTCAATGCCTGCCTGATCCTGCCTGCGTCGGGAGAATGCAGGTACCTGTTTACCTTTGAGAATAAAAAATTATTAAAGAGGAATAGCAAGACACCTATCAAGATAACGGTGATAATTACAACGGAAATTATCACAGAGGTATTATCGCGGATAAGACCCCAACCTAAAAATAAAGAAAATAAAACAAGGATTACCAGGCCGATATAACCGCTTAATCTGTCGAGAAATACCGTAGCAACTACCTCGCTTGGCCTTTTTGTATAGGCTGCAAGGTCAATACTGCGCGCAACGTCACCGCCGATAGTTGAAGGAAGAAATAAATTAAAGAATACCCCTCCGCAGAAAGAGGTAATAAGCCTGATGACGGGCAGATGTATGCCGGTTGCCGCAAGCAGCATTCTCCAGCGCAAGAAGCATAAAAGATAATTTAAGGAAAAAATAAAACCTGCTAAAAATAAAAGCGATTTATCTATATTCTTTATATTCTCAAAAAGGGCCTTAATATCTATATTTTTAAATTTAAATAATAAAATCAGCAGGATGACGCTTATGCTTAATCTTAAGATTAAAGAAAACAGCTTCTTAATTATTTTCATGAGATATCTGGAAGTTGGCGGCCGGTCAATTTAGTATATGCCTGAATATATTTCTGGCTTGTCTTTTTAATAATCTCTTGCGGCAATTCAGGGGCAGCTGAAGCTTTATCCCAATTTAAGCTCTCCAGGTAATCGCGGACAAACTGCTTGTCGTAGCTCGATTGAGGCCTGCCGCGCTGATAGCCGTCGGCTGGCCAGAAGCGCGAGGAGTCCGGAGTTAAAGCTTCATCAATCAGGATGATTCTTTGATTATCTATCCCGAATTCAAACTTTGTATCGGCAATAATAATCCCGCGGTTGAGTGCATAGAGGCTTGCCTTTTTATAAATCGCGATACTCAAATCTTTTATTTTGCCGGAGGCATCTTTTCCTATCAAGTCTTCTATATATTCCTGGCTTATATTCATATCATGGCCGGTGTCCGCTTTCGTGGAGGGAGTAAATAGCGGTTCGGTTAATTTGTCTGATTCTAAAAGCCCCGGAGAAAGTTTAATGCCGCAGACAGATTGCTTTTCTTTATATTCTTTCCATCCCGAACCGGAAAGATACCCCCTTACTATGCATTCCACGGGAAGCGGTTTAGTTTTTTTAACCAGCATGGAACGGCCGTTTAATTGCGTTTTATATTTTTGTAATTCTTTGGGGTATCCTTCTACATCAGCAGAAATTAAATGGTGGCCGGTGATGTCTTGAATAAAATTAAACCAAAAACTGGAGAGGGCTGTTAATACCTTGCCTTTGTAAGGTATGCCGCAGGGAAGGACAACGTCAAAACAGGAAATCCTGTCAGTGGAAACAATTAAAAGTTTTTCTCCTAAATCATATACATCCCTTACCTTGCCTCGCTTGTAAAGCGCCAAATCCTTAAAATCGGTTTTCAATAATATATCTTCACTCATCAGACTTTAAGCGGGTAAGTAAATTTTCATATTCCTGCCATAACTCTTGCGGTAAATCTTTTTTAAATTGCTTGAAAAAGCTTTTTATGCCCCTGGACTCTTCAAGCCAATCTTGCCTATTTACCTCCAGAAGTTTTTCTAAGGCGCCTTGGGATAATTTAAGCCCGGTTATGTCTATATCGAATAAGCTGGGGGTGAAGCCTATGGGGGTCTTAACCGCTGCCACCCTGTCATTACAGCGGTCCAATATCCATTCCAGAATCCTTAAATTTTCCCTGAATCCGGGCCATAAAAAATTCCCTTTTTCGTCGGTTCTAAACCAGTTCACGTGAAAAATCTTAGGGGGGCGGGTCATGCGCTTGCTCATCTCTAACCAGTACCGGAAATAATCTCCCATATTGTATCCGCAAAAAGGAAGCATGGCCATAGGGTCGCGCCTCACTTCTCCTATCCTTCCAACCTGTGCTGCCGTACGCTCAGAAGCCATAGTCGCGCCGATGAACACCCCGTGCTGCCAATTGAATGCCTCGTAAACTAAAGGCGCTACACGCTGACGCCGGGCACCAAATATAATAGCTGAAATTGGCACGCCGTGGTGCTGCTCCAACCTAAATGAAGCGGAAGGACAATTTATAATCGGAGTGGTAAAACGGCTGTTAGGATGCGCCCCTAATACCGGTTTACCGTGGCTATCCTTTATCTGCGGGCTCCAGGGCCT
>JAQUAH010000040.1 GCA_028687345.1 Candidatus Omnitrophota bacterium
TGGGTTTTGGGGGCAGGGGATCGACTAAACTAAGCAAAATCCGCTTGCTTCGCCTAATCTCCATTTTCACAACTAATTGAACCACTTGAGGTTGTGCGGTGCGGCTGGCGACAACTCTGGGCAGTTTTTATATTCTAAAATTCTGCAATTAAATCATAAGATGCAAAGAGTCAAAAATAACAAACTAACTGGCTACAAAGGAGAAAGGCAATGATTAACATCGAAGATTTTAGAAAAATAGAGTTAAAAGTAGCTGTAATTAAAGAGGTCATAGACCACCCTAACGCAGATAAATTATATATTGTCACAGTTGATTTAGGTGATAAAACCAAACAGTTAGTGGCAGGGATAAAAGGCTCTTATCAGAAGGAAGAGCTTGTAGGCAAGCAAGTGGTGGTAGTGGATAATCTGGAGCCGGCGGTTTTGCGCGGCGTAGAAAGCCAGGGGATGCTTTTGGCATCCTCTGATGAAAACGGCATAGCGATTATTAGCCCGCAGAGAATTATGAAATTAGGGAGCATAGTCAAGTGATAAAACAGTTTATTCCGCAAGAAGCTTGTTTGAAGTGCCGGGGGTGTTGCAGGTTCACCCAGGCAGATTCTGTATGGCTACCCTGCCTTTTAGACGAAGAGATACAAGACCTCTTAGACAAAAAAATACCCGCGGCAACAATCTCAATTAACAGAAGGATTCAACCTCTTCCCAATCCGCAAGGAGAAGGTTTTATCTGCGCCTTTTTCGCTTTAAAAGAAAATAAGTGCAAAATTTATGAGTTTCGTCCGTTTGAATGCCAGCTTTACCCATTTCTTATTAATCTACGAGGGGGGAAAGTTATTCTCACCGTTGATTTGAATTGCCCTTATATCAAGGAAAAATTAGGCAGCAGGGAGTTGAAAGAATATACAGAATATTTAATTTCCCTTCTTAATTCCCCGCAGCAAATCAGGCTGCTTAAAGATAACCCGCAGATTATCCAGGCATACGAAGAAGTTTTGGATATTATTGAATTAAACATCTAATCCATGAAGTTAAAAAAGATATCCCTCAAGGACAGGGAAATATTTAATGATTATTTGGCATTGGCAAAGCCGCAGCTTTCAGTATATGCCTTTGAGAATATTTATATCTGGAGGACGTTATTTAACATACAGTGGGCCGTTATAAAAGATAACCTATGCGTATTCTTTCAAGATAAAATAGGATGCTTTTTGTATATCCCGCCTCAAGGGGAAACTCAAAAACCCGAAGTCATCGAAGAAGTTTTTATGATTATGGATAAATTTAATAGCAATAAAAATATATCCAGGATAGAAAACATTGAGGAAAAGGATTTATCAATTTATCGCGATTTGGGCTATGAATGTAAAGAGAAATTTAGCGAATACCTTTGCTCGAAGAGCGAATTGGTTAAACTAACGGGAGACAGGTTTAAATCCAAGAGGTCGGCGTTTAATTATTTTGTCAGAAATTATGAATATGAATATATGCCGTTTACTTTAAAATACAGGGATAGCTGCCTCAAGCTGTATTCTCAGTGGATGAACTTCAATAAAACAAAAAACGAGGATTCGTTATACCAGGGGTTGCTTTCGGATAGCCGGATTTGCCTTGAGGCCTTATTGGATGATTATGAAGGCCTTGGGATTATCGGCAGGGTGGTAAAAATGCAGCAGGAAATAAAAGCATTTACGTTCGGTTTCAAAATAAGCGAAGATATATTCTGTATTTTATATGAAATTACCGATTTATCGGTTAAGGGCCTGGCACAGTTTATCTTTCGTGTGTTCTGCAAAGAATTAGCCGGTTATAAATACATAAATATTATGGATGATTCAGGGTTAGCAAATTTAAAAAGAGTCAAATTATCTTACCGGCCCATAAAATTAATACCGTCTTATATCGTTACAAGAAAATGCAAAAAGACATAGAGAAGATAGAATTTACAATATTTGATACGGAGACGACCGGGCTCGACCCCTTTTCCGGAGACAGGATCGTAGAAATCGCCGGCATCAGATTCAAGGGAGAACTTCAAATAGCAAAGTTTTGTGCGCTGGTAAATCCACACCGCCCTATTTCTGAAGCTGCTTTTGCAGTAAACCGGATTACCCGGGATATGCTGGAAGGTGCGCCTGATATTGATAAGGTTATGCCGCCGTTTTTAAATTTTATTCAAGATAGCTGTCTTTGTTCATACAATGCAGGTTTTGACCTGGAGTTCCTGAATAGCGAGCTAAGGCGTATCGGAAGTAGATTGCCTGACAATATCATGGTTTTAGATATTTTGAAGATGGCAAAACGCCTGTTGCCCGGCTTAGAACGTTATGCGTTATGGTTTGTTGCGGATAGTCTGGGGATAAATGCCAAACAGCAGCATCGTGCATTTTCTGATGTAGAGCTTACCATGAAGGTGTTTCGTAAGCTAAAACAGGTATTTAAGACTAAGGGGCTGTCTGATTTTAAAGACTTTTCTACGCTTTTTACTATTGACCCGCACCTTTTGGATAATCTCAACAGCCAAAAGATAGCCCAGATACAAGAGGCAATAGACTTAGGGGTTAAGTTAAGGATAAAATATCTTTCCAGCTCGCGCGCAGAGGTCTCTGAGCGCGAAGTTATCCCCCGCCAGATTCTCCAGGAGAAAAATAAAAATTACCTAGTGGGCTATTGCTATTTGAGGAAGGAAGAGCGTACATTCAGGATAGATGGCATATTACACCTGCAAATCCTATAATTTAAAAGTAGGCTCACTGCAACTCTTTGAGGCGCTTAGGAGTGAGAAAAATTGTTTTTTCTTAGATAGCAGCCTCAACTCTAAGCTTGGAGGCAGGTATTCTTTTTTAGGTATAGACCCGTTTTATGTTTTAAAGACAAAGGGGGTAAACCCTTTTCCAATTTTAAGAGAGGCGTTAGAAAAATATAAAATCTCTGTTCCGGAAAATATGCCTCCTTTCCTGGGAGGGGCCGTAGGGTATCTGGCTTATGATTTGGGATTTTTGTTAGAAAAGAAACTTTCTAAAAGCATCCCCGATACCGCGGGGATTCCCGATTGCTATTTTGCTTTCTACAATACCGCAGTTATTATCGATAATATTAAGAGAAGGCTTTATATATCGGCTTTGGGCTTTCCGGAAAAGAGTTCTCATTTCGGGAAGCCGCTTTGCGAATTAAATTCAAAAAAAATAGTGAATTTGCTTTCCCGGATTAGCCCTCCTAAGATTATTAATCAAGAGGCAAAATCTAAGGCAGGCCCCGCGGGATTAAAATCTAATTTTACGCGCAAAAACTATCTTTTGGCTGTGGATAAGGCAAAGAAATACATAAGAGACGGCGATATTTACCAGGTTAATCTTTCCCAGAGATTTGAAGCTAAGACAACCCGGTCATCCAGCGGAATTTATAGGCAGTTGCGTAGGCTTAGCCCCTCAAATTTCGGCGCTTATCTGGATACAGGAGATTTTCAAATCCTAAGCTCTTCCCCGGAAAGATTCTTAAAACTCACAAATAACAATGTGGTTACCCGGCCGATGAAAGGAACGCGGCCCCGCGGAAGGAATAAAAATGAGGATGCCTCTTTAAGGCGTGAACTTTTAAACAGCGCCAAAGACAAGGCGGAATTAACCATGATTGTAGATTTGGAAAGAAACGATTTGGGTAAAGTCTGTAATTATGATTCTATCAGGGTAAACAGATTAAGGGAATTAGAAAGATATAATACGGTTTATCAGACTACAGCCACGATTTCCGGCATCCTGCACAAAAATAAAGACAGGATTGACCTTTTGTCCAGCTGTTTCCCCGGAGGCTCAATTACCGGATGTCCAAAAATTCGCGCTATGGAGATCATTGAAGAACTGGAGCCGCATCGCCGCGCAATTTATACGGGGAGTTTAGGATATTGTAGTTTTAGCGGTGACCTGGATTTTAATATCTTAATCCGCACCATTCTTAAAAAAGAGAACACTCTTTACTTCGGTGTGGGAGGCGCAATTGTGGCAGATTCTCGCCCTGAGGCAGAATATCAAGAGACGCTGATTAAAGCCGGTGCAATGCTTGAAGCCATAAAATAAGATGAAAGAAGCTGTTTTTGCAAACGGTAAAATTCTTGCTCCGGGCCAGGCCCGGGTACCGGCTTTGGCACCGGGGTTTTTGTGCGCTTACGCATTATTTGAGACTATGCGCTCATATGATAACAAAATAATTTACTTTGACCGGCACCTGAACAGGATTAAAAAATCTTCTCAATTAATGGGAATTAATTTTCCTCACCGCCCGCAGAGAGTGAAAAAAATTATTAAAGAGTTGGTTAAAATAGTCGGCCTTGAAGATGTTTATATAAGGTTAACATTATACAAGTCAGAAGGAGGAGCGGATATTTTAATTATAGCAAAAAAATATCATCCGCCTGCCCTCAGGGTTTATAAAAAAGGCTTTTGCGCCAATATTTCCAGATTCAGGCAGAATGACTGTTTTTTGGCCAAATTAAAAACTACAAATCGTATTTTGTATGAGCTTGGTTTCCGGGAAGCTAGACGAAAAGGTTTTGACGAGGCAATTATACTCAACAACCGGGGCCTTATTACCGAGGCAAGCCGCAGTAATATATTTTTTGTTAAAGACAAAGCGATATTTACGCCCTCTTTAGAATGCGGCTGTCTTGAAGGCATTACCAGAGGACTGGTATTTGATTGGGCAAAGAAATATAATCTGAAGATATACAATGGTAATTATACGCTCAAAGATTTATACGCCGCAGACGAGGCATTTTTAACGAACTCGCTTATGGGAATTATGCCGCTTGCGTTTGTAGAAAACCTGGTAATCGGCAAAGGCGCCGACAATAGAATCACAAGGTATTTCATCAAAAAATATAATTTTTTACTCAAAAATGGAAGTTAAAAAAATAAAATTGCCTTTCAAAGTTAAAGAAGCGATTTTAGCCCTGGGAGCTCAAACAAAAAATACTCTTTCTTTTGCAAGGGGGGGCTCTCTTTATATGAGCCCACTGCACCAAGATTTAATTAACCCAAAAGATTTTCTAAGCTTTAAAAAAGACGCCAACCTTTTTCTCAAGAAACATCCGCAAATCATTGCCTATGATTTGCATCCGGAATATCAATCCACAAAATATGCCCACGAACTGAGCGCTAAAACTTATCAGTTTGCAGCCATTCAGCATCACCACGCACACATTGCATCTTGTATGCTGGAGAACGGGTTAAAGAATCAAAAGGTAATCGGGGTAGCGTTCGATGGCACCGGCCTCGGAACAGAGAATAAAATCTGGGGCGCGGAATTTTTAATTTGCGATTATAGAAAATTTATGAGATGTGCCTATTTAAGGGAAATCCCTCTTCTGGGAGGCCAGAAGGCAATTCAGGAACCCTGGCGAATAGCCGCGGCCTGGCTTTATTTAATCTATAAAGATAAGTTTTTAAATTTAGGGATTAATTTTACTAAGGGAATCGACAAGAAAAAATGGAGGGTAGCAAAAAGCTTACTATTGTCGGGCTATAACTCTCCTTCAGCCAGCAGCATGGGAAGGCTCTTTGATGCTGCAGCCAGCCTCATCTTGGCAAAATATGAGGCTGGTTTTGAAGCAGACCTTGCTATAAGATTAGAAAAATTAGCTGCAAAATACAGAAATAAAACCTCCGGATATGCTTTTAAAATAATCCGTAATCAAAATGAATATATTTTAGACCCTCTACCTATGTTTAAAGAAATTACCTTAAATTTAAAGTCAGGTGAGCCCCTGGAAAAGATCGCTTACTGCTTTCATTTAACCACAGCCCAGATGATCAAAAAAGTATGCTCGCTTTTAAGAAGACAAAATAAAATTAATCGGGTTGTTTTATCCGGAGGAGTCTTTCAAAATAATATTTTACTGCGCCTCAGTTTAGATTTATTATATAAGGACGGCTTTAAGGTATTTACACATCAAAGTCTATCCAGTAACGACTCCAGTATTTCTTTGGGGCAAGCGGCAATAGCTAATTTTTTATAACCCGATAGGAGAATTATAAATATGTGCCTCGGTATCCCGATGAGGGTAAAGAAAATCAAAGGTGATTTTGCGCAAGTTGAGTCAGGAAGGTTAACCCGCAACATAAATATCCAGATGCTGAAGCGCTTAGAAATTGGGGACTACGTAATTGTCCATGCCGGTTTCGCCATTGAAAAAGTTGACCAGGAAAGGGCAAAAGAGACCCTGAGGCTGATAAATGAAATCCCGTTAGAAACTTTTTCTAAACGGGCAAAAGGGGGTTTCTAACGGGATGAAATATATTGACGAGTTCCGCAATAAAAATCTGGTTAAGGGATTATCAAATAAAATAAGGCGAATAATGCCAAATCAAAAGATAAATATTATGGAGGTATGCGGCACGCATACGCAGAACTTTTTTAGGTTTGGCTTGGATAAAATTATCCCCCAAAATTTAAGACTGATTTCCGGACCGGGGTGTCCGGTTTGCGTAAGTACTCAAGACTACATTGATACTGCCATAAATTTAAGCCAGCGTAAAGACGCTATTATCCTTACATTTGGCGATATGCTGCGCATCCCCGGAACCCATTCTACTTTGGAAAAAGAAAGAGCAAGGCTGGGTAATATAGCTGTAATTTATTCTCCGTTAGATAGCCTTAAGATTGCCAAAGACAATCCCAATAAGAAAATTGTATTTTTGGCGGTTGGGTTTGAAACCACTGCTCCTACCATTGCCTTAACTATGATTTCTGCAAAAAAAGAAAAATTGACTAACCTGTTCTTCCTTTCTTCTTTGAAAGTTATCCCGCCGGCTATGGACTACCTTCTTAAAGATAAAAAATTAAACCTCTCCGGCTTCTTATGCCCGGGGCATGTTTCTGCCGTAATTGGAGTAAAAAGTTATGAATTTATCCCAAAAAGGTATAAAATAGGTTGTTGTGTGACCGGTTTTGAGCCCGCAGACATTCTGGAAGGGATATATATTCTTTTAAGGCAGATAATAGAAAATAAACCAGGTGTAGCCAATCAGTATCGGCGCGTGGTGAACAGGCAGGGGAACACGAAAGCAATCAAGATTATTGATAGAGTCTTTGAGATTCGTGACGACTCTTGGCGCGGTTTAGGCAGGATACCAAATAGCGGATTAGGCATAAGAGACAGATTCGCCTGCCTCAATGCGCATATACAATTTAAAATCCCAACTAAATTCGGCAAACATGATAGCGTAGTAACACCATGCCGCTGCGGCGAGGTTCTTAAGGGGCTCATCAGCCCTGATGAGTGCAGTTTGTTTAGAAAGAAATGCAACCCGCAGCACCCCATAGGGCCGTGCATGGTTTCTATAGAAGGAGCTTGCAATGCCTATTATAAATACTATTAGAGGTGTCAGGAAAAAATCTTTAATTTTGATATTTGCCTTTTTTGCCCTGAATTCAATATCCGGCTGCGTCCAGAAAGATGATTCAGAAAAGGCCAGAGATTACGTCCAGCAGTCAGAGGCTTATTATCAGCATGCGATAAGCCTATATAAAGAGCTGATTGCTAAAGGCAGGGACCTGGAGAGGCTGCGCCTTGAATTAGCCAGGCTGTATTACAATCACGGTAATTTTAAAGAAGCAGTTGAAGAGTTAAAAGACTTAAACAGCAATCCGCAGGCAAATAAGCTCCTGGGTATTTCTTATTATTATTTAGGGAATTATAGCGATGCCTTGGGAGTGTTTAATAAACAGGCGGCGCTCGATGACGAGGCATTATATTTTCAAGGGTTAACCTGCGAAAAACTCAATCTTTTTGACCAGGCATTAGAAATATATAAGAGAATAAAAGACGAAAGGTTCCTTGCGAAGGCAAAAGAACAGGCCAATGATATAGAAAAACAGGCTCAAGAAGTCAGCATAGATGAGGAAGATACGCAGGTAGCCACAATTTTAAAAAACTCTCCCCCTCCCCAAAAATATCCCCAGGCAGGCGCGCTGATACTTTTATCTGATGAAAAAGTAGAAGTCACATCTCTAGATACCCAGGTTTCTTCAATGCATTATATTATCAAAATCCTGAATGAGCGCGGTAAGGAAGATTTTTCAGAGAGCCATATTGACTATGATTCTACTTATGATAAGGTAGAGTTAGAGTATGCGCGGACTATAAAACCCGATGGTACGATAGTGGATGTTGGGTCGCGGCACATACGCGATGTTTCCAAATATTTGAATTTTCCGCTTTATAGCAATGCACGGGTTTTTATTATTTCTTTTCCCGAGATAACAGAAGGCGCCGTAGTAGATTATAAATTAAAGATATACCGCAATCAGCTGATTAACAAAAAAGATTTCATCATCCATTATCCCCTGCAGGCATCAGAGCCTATTATCGCCGCAAATTTTACCCTCGCCCTCCCTAAAGATAGGCAGCTTCACACAAGGATTATTAATGAGAAATATAATAATTTCTCTGCTAAACTCCAGCCGCAAAAGGAAGAAAAAGATAATTACTTGATTTACCGTTGGCAGTTTAAGGATATCCCTCAGATAATCCGTGAATCTAACATGCCGCCGCAGGTAGAGATAAACCCGACATTGCTCATCTCTACTTTTAAAAGTTGGCAGGATATCTATGATTGGTGGCAGGCATTATCCAAGGATAAGATAAAGGCAGATAGCGCCATAAAATTAAAGGTAAAGGAATTAATAAAAGACAGAGTTTCAGAAGAAGATAAAGCTAAGGCGATTTATAATTTTTGCGCTCAGAAGATCCGTTATGTAGCGGTAGAATATGGCCAGGCCGGTTATGAACCCCACAGGGCAGAAGACGTATATAAAAATAAATACGGAGACTGCAAAGACCAGGCCATACTTTTAGTTACCATGCTAAAAGAGGCAGGGTTAGCTGCCTGGCCGGTGCTTATTGCCACGAAGGATTATTATAATTTAGAAGATAATTTTCCTGCTATATTCTTTAACCATGCAATTGCGTGTATATACCTAAAAGACGAATGCATCTTTCTAGACCCTACTGCCGAAACGTGCTCTTTTTCAGATTTGCCGCGGGCAGACCAGGCACGCCGGGTTTTAATTTTCAAAGAAGACGGCTATAAAATTCAGGACACGCCTTTATATCTACCAGAACATAATCACCTCAAGCAGTATCTTAAGCTTAAGGTAAATAAGAATGAAACTATTACTGCGAAAAGAACAATTTTTACCTTTGGATTTTATGACCAGGCGCAGCGATACTGGCTTTTATATTCACAGCCTGAGTTAATCCGGGAATCACTGAAAGAAAGGATACAGGATATTTCTATCGGCTCCAAACTCAATGAATATGAAATCACGAATTTAGACAATCTTAATTTGCCGGTTGTATTGAGTTATGATTTTTATGGGCCAGAGTATTTTACTGCTGCGGGCAACTTAAGGATAATGCCTCAACTGTCAAATATAGACATCTCCCTGGTGGCAAAAGATAAACGCCTGTATCCGCTGGATTTTGGTACACTAGAGACAAGAGAGGCAATATTTGAGATTGAAATTCCACGCAATTTTGTTATAAAATATATGCCTGGGAGTTTAGTAGAAGAGAGCCCCTGGTTAAAATTCAGCGTGGAATATAAACTTAGCGAGAATCGGCTGTATTTTAAACAAGAGACTAAATTAAAGAAAACCGCAGTCTCTGAAATTGAGTATGCTGATTTTAAAAGTTTTTTTGAGAGGGTCGCCAAGAGGATTAAAGAGAGGATAGTCTTAGAAAGGACAAAATAAACATGCCTAAAAAAGACCAATTAGGCCCGGAACGCCGAAAGTATATACGCTTAAGTTCGGTTTTTCCCGTGCAATTCCGGCTGGAGAGCCTGGATGGAGAGCGCCTTCTTTCCGGTTGGCTGCAAGGTTTTACCAATAACGTCGGCAAGGGCGGAATTTGCCTTTCCGTGAATAATTTTGAACCGGAATTGGTCAATTTATTAAAGGACAGGGAAGCAAAATTATCCATAGAAATAGAATTACCTATAATTAAAAGGCCGGTAAGCGCCAAGGCAGTTGTTGCCTGGGTCCAGGATATCACCACTAGCCCCAATAAATATCTCATAGGCTTACGCTACGAAGAAATTAATTCATCGCAGAATAGCAAGATCATATATTATGCATGGACAAAAAAATTATTTGTGCCTGTACTTTCGGCTGTAATCCTCGTCTTGGGCATTGCCTTTGCGGTTAATAGCCTTGTAAATGCAAAATTAATTAAAGGCAATAAAGCGCTGGTAGAGCAGCTCATAAGGATTGTCCAGGAATCAAGTGTAGCCAAACAGCAGATAAAAGAAATAAGCAAGGAGAGGGAGGATTTAAATATAAAGATTCAGGCTCTGGAGTTGCGTATTAAGACAGTAGCAGAAGAGAAGACAAATAGGGAATACAGGTCGAGATTAGAAGTTGCCCATGAATCCAAGAGAATAGAAGAATTAAATAACCTTATTCAACAGTTAGACAAAGAAAAACAATCCCTGCAAGAAAGATTAATTTCTATTCAGGGTAAAGAAAATACAGTTACCGAAGAGCTTCTGCGTTTAGATAAAAGAAAGGCAAGCCTTGAAAAGGCAAGTTTCGATAAGATGTACCGGTGGCTTAAGGTGCATCAAAATCCACGTACAGGTCTGGTGGTTAGTTTTGAAGGGGATAAAGATATTGCAAATTGGGCGTTTATCTATGACCAGGCTTTAGTTGTACAGGCATACACAAATTTTTCTGATTTCGAACGGGCGAGAAAAATATTGGATTTCTTTGCTAAAAGAGCCGAAACTAAAGACGGGCAATTTTTTAACGCCTACTATGTTAATGACGGTCAGCCGGCAGAGTATGTTATACATGCCGGTCCCAATATTTGGCTAGGCCTGGCAATAATACATTATACTAAAGGAGCCAAGGATAATACTTATCTTAATCTGGCAGAGGGGATTGCTCGTTCAATCATTAACTTGCAGAATCAGGATAAGGATGGAGGCATACGCGGAGGCCCGGGAGTGGAATGGTATTCTACAGAACATAACCTGGATGCTTATGCCTTTTTCAATATGTTATATAAAGTTACCGCTAAGCCGCAATACCAAGATGCTGCTAGAAAGACCTTGGATTGGCTGGCTTGGAATACGTATGATAAAGTTGATGTCCCAATCAAGCGGGGGTTAGGGGACTCTACTATAGCCACGGATACCTATGCTTGGTCAATAGCAGCTATTGGCCCGGAAAAATTGAATGAATTGGGTATGAGCCCGGATAGGATTTTAGAATTTGCTGAGCAGAATTGCGGCATTGAAGTCTCTTATACACGCCCGGAAGGCTCAACCGTCATGATAAAAGGTTTTGATTTTGCACCTCAAAGGCATGTCGCAAGAGGCGGCGTTGTTTCTTCAGAGTGGACAGCACAGATGGTTATTGCCTTCAAGATTATGGCAGATTTTTATTATAAAAAAGGCATGATTGCTAAAGCGCGGGGATATGAGTTAAAGGCCGATGAGTATTTATCTGGTTTGGCAAATATGATTATTACAAGTCCTTCGCCTTCCGGACAGGGGGAGGGCTGCCTTCCTTACGCTACCCAAGAATATGTAGATACAGGGCACGGTTGGATGACTCCCAGCGGTAAATATACCGGCTCTGTATCCGGGACAGCCTACACTATCTTTGCCTATTACAATTATAATCCGCTAGAACTTAAAGATTGAAGAATAAGATTTTCTTAATTTATAAAAAGCTATATAGGCATTTTGGCCCGCAGCATTGGTGGCCAGGGGATACGCGTTTTGAGGTTATGATAGGGGCGATTCTGACTCAGAATACGAGTTGGCTCAATGTAGAAAAGGCAATAGCTTCTCTAAAAAAGCATAAATTACTTAAGCCGCATAAGCTCTATAAGCTCTCATCTAAAAGACTGGCATCCTTGATAAAACCAGCAGGTTATTATAATATTAAAGCCAAAAGATTGAAAAACTTCTTGAGGTTTTTGTCTGTAAACTACGAGGGGAAAATTGGAAAGATGTCTAAAGAGGAGACTCAGGCTTTGCGCAGCCGGCTGCTTGCGGTAAACGGCATAGGCCGGGAAACCGCGGATTCTATATTGCTCTACGCTTTAGATAAGAAGATATTCGTTATCGATGCATATACAAAAAGAATACTTGCAAGACATAAGCTAATAAGTGAGGATGCCGGCTATGATGAAGTGCAAAACTTATTTATGCGGCATCTTCCTTCAAGGAGAGACATATTTAATGAATACCACGCGCTTTTAGTGCGCCTGGGAAAAGAATTTTGCCTTAAAAACAAACCGAGGTGTGAAGAATGCCCGATAGGCAAAGAACAGTTTACAGTTCACAGTTCATAGTTCATAGTGTATTATTTTTTTTAATCCTAACTGCTAACTACTATCTACTGCCTACTGTTATCTATGCTGCTCCGTGTTATGGGACAAAGATGCCGCAGAGAAATAAGTTTTTTGCCGATGTTGAGTCCTACAGTATTTTTAAAAGGTATTTAGAAGATAACTGGGGAAAGTTAAGGAGCCAGCAGCAATTTTACGGGATGTCTTACGGAGTATTTGATTGGTTATCCATAGACCTAAAGAGCGGGGCCGGCAATATTAAACAGCACCCTATAGGAAGCGATGAGCTTGATTATCCGACTAGTTTTTCCGGAGGATACGGACTGCGTTTAAAATTTTTTGACAGGAAAAATGTAAAAGCGGTTCTTGGGTTTCAACATATAAGCGTACATCCTAAATCTATACACCTGGGAGATGTAAGGAATAAGGCGATTCTGGATGACTGGCAATGGTCGGTGCTAGCTTCTTATGACTTTAAGAAAATTACTCCTTATTTGGGTGCCCGCTGGTCCAGGCTAGATTACATTCACTGGATTGGCGATCAGAGGAAACGCCGCATGTCAGATAGAACCAAAAGCATTGGTTTGATCTGTGGTTTTGATATTCCGATTACAAATAAAATTTGGGTTAATTTAGAAGGCAGTGCCTTTGACAGCCAGGCTGTCGCCTTCAGTCTCAACTATAGTTTCTAAAGTGGTAAACAAAAAACGCCTAATTAAGCTTACCCAGCAGCTCATACAGATAAATTCCGAGAATCCTCCTGGAGACGAATTCCGCATTGCCAGGTTTGTTAAAAGATACCTCGGCAGATTAGGGGTTGCTGCAAAAATTTATGAATTCAAAAAAAGAAGGTCCAATGTGGTGGCTGTTATAAAGGGAAGGGAGAAAAGTGCCTCATTACTCATCAGCCCGCATTTAGATACCGTGCCTGCAGG
>JAQUAH010000041.1 GCA_028687345.1 Candidatus Omnitrophota bacterium
GGTTTCGAGCCGTGTTTTATGCCTAAACTGAAATTTAATTTGCCTCCCCAGAGTATGCCTGCGCAGCCATTAGTGGATACCTCCCTGTTAAAGTAGAGGTGGCTTTTTAGAAACACGCTATCAGGAGCAGAAGCGCCTGTAACCGGAAAACTTCTGCCTAGTCTTTCCTGCAACCCGTAAATAAAATTTGAACCCGCTTCTATGAGTCCGTCTGAGAAAATCATTGCTAAGGCCCGGGGGATATCCTGAAAACCATAAAGTAATTTTTCCCCCATTTCTTCGCCGGCAAGCGTTGACCTTTCGTTTACGTCTTTGGTGTAAGCTGTATTAAAATGCACGCCCTCGGGGAATTTTAAAAGCAATAATACCAGACCATGCGTAGATATGCTCTGATTGGATATAATGGCTAAGCCGCTGAGGCCGATAAGAGGCACTTCTGTCCCTAGCGAAGTAGCAATGGTGTTTAAGAGGTTTGTAGAGGAGATATCTGTAGAACTGAAGGCAACTGCGAGGTCAATTTTTTCTTTCATATTCATCTTGGCAAGCCTTGTGGCTTCCTGGGCTGCCAAGACAGAGTTCTTTGCCGTACTAAAACCCAGCCCTATATCCATTCTGCTAAATCCTTAAATTTATGGGAATGAGATTAACTCCATACGGTAACCGACAATGAAATAATAGCACATTATCTAACGGGGTCAATAAATTTATTGAATTAATCTGTCCTGTATATTACAATAAGCAAGTTACTAATTACGGCCCCATCGTCTAGCCCGGTCTAGGACGCGTGGTTCTCAGCCACTAAACACCGGTTCAAATCCGGTTGGGGCTAATAGTTTTTGCTGAATAATTAAGATATCGGCAAAAACTATACCGGTTCCCCCGACACAGCAATTAGGATAGTCGGGTCGGGATCTCGATTCGATTCTCCTGATTAGGACATCGGGAAATCCGGTTGGGGCTATTAAAATTGCTGAGGGTTCTCCCGCCAATATTTTTTATTCGCGAGGCGGGATCCCGTTAGCGCTAGTACTTACATAAGTTTATTTCAAACAGGCGATATTATCCATATGCAAAGAGAGAGGATCGCCTGTTTTGTTATAGCTTAGCGCAAATTGATTCCTAATATGGAACAGAAAAAAAGAATGCTTTTGTTATATCCCGGTGTATTTTATTCTTCCGACTGGGGCAGGCCTATTGACATAAAGCCTCACATGCTTTATGTATACACATTCTTAAAAAAAACGTTCAATCCTTATGTCATTGATTTGGAAAATGAATTTTCCCGGCCCAGAAACAATACGGAACTGAAGGTGTTTAAAAAGCTGGCGCTTAAAAGGATTTTATCTGTGCCGGCAGATTATGTGGGTATTTCATGCTGGTCAAGCCTGAATTATTTATCCACAAAATATTTCGCAGAAAAAATCAAGGAAAAAAATCCCGATGTTAAGATAATAGTAGGGGGATATCATCCGACTTTTCTGCCTGAGGACTTCGAATATAAAAACACCCCCTTTGATTATGTAGTCAGGGGAGAGATACATAATATATCCCGTGCATTAAATATGAAAGGAGGCCCCAAGGAGTTCGGCAGGATTAAGCCTGATTTTTTGGGCTACCCTTATTTTAATAACCAGAAATCCATAGGCGTATTTTTAAGTACCGGTTGTTCCTTTCATTGTAGATATTGCATGGAATATAGAAAGAAATGGAGTGCCTATGCGCCAGAGGATGCCGTCAACTTAATTGCAGATTTAGCTAGGAAACTCGCTCCCGATTACATTAAAATTTATGATGCCTGTTTCGGTATTAATAAAAAATGGAGAAAGGAGTTTTTGTCGGGGCTCCTGCAAAAGAAAGTTGATTGTAATTTCTGGGCAGAAACTCGTCCTGAACTGGTTGATTTCGAAGATTTAGAGCTTATGTCAAAATTGAAATTTAAACTGGATTTCGGGATAGATTCTTTTTCAAAAACGATGCTTGGGATTATGGATAAAACCCCAAACCCGCAATTTTATTTGAAGAAGTTTATTTTATTATCAAGAAAATGCAGCGAGCTAAAGATGTTGCACGATGCTTATTTGATCTTTAACCACCCCGGAGAATCCAAAGAAACATACACAGAATTTCGAGAATTCTTTGAAAAAGAGATCGTAAAAAAGGTAAAAGGGGGCTATCTTCAGGTCAGGTATCAGAATTTCTTCCTGCTCCCCGGAAGTTATGTTTACAATCACATAAATTATTTTGTAACTAAATATGGCACAACAGCTTTCTCCCCTCATTGGTGGAAAGAGGAACATAATCACCGTGAATTAGCAAGCGCCGTACTGCCCTCAAGAGATAAGAAATGGAATTTCTTTCTTGCACCCGGGCAGGAGATAGAAAAATTGATAAACAATTTTAACAAAGCATCCTTAGGCTATGAACTTTGGCTAAAACTGTTTAATTCCAATTCTTGAACAGATCGGTAATTTATTAAGCAGAAGATTTTAATTACGCGATGGCGAGAAACAAGATTTTTTCTATCATTCTATTTATAGCTAGCATTATCGCGTTCTTTTTTGGCGCAGAATTGATATTGCGCTCAAAAGGCTACAGGTTGAAATTAGTCGATACCAGCAGGGAATCTATCGTATATAACTTCGACTCTGTATTGGGCTGGAAGAACAAACCGGGAATTTATACTAAGTGGCGCGTAGATAACGTAAAAGTTACAATATTTCCTGATGCAAGCCGCGCTACGCACATACCGCAGCAAGAGAAAGCAGGAAAAATAATTACTGTGGGTTGTTCTTATACCCTGGGTTGGGCCGTATCCGATAATGAAACTTTCGCCTGGAGACTGCAAGAGAATTTTCCCTCTCTGCAGGTATTGAATTACGGCACGGGAGCTTATGGGACATACCAGTCTTTATTGTTGCTGGAAAAAATTTTTTCTGACCAGCCACCTCCATTAGTAGCGTTATACGGATTTTGCGATTTTCATGAAATTCGCAATGTCGCCACTAGCTCTTGGCTGAGGGGTTTATGGCAGTCCAGCAAAAGGGGCCGCGTTGCAGTTCCTTATTGCAGCATCGACGAAAATTTTAACCTAATAAGGCATGCCCCCGAGCCTTACCCTAAATGGCCTCTTGTTGAATCTCTAGCGCTCCTGGATTATCTGCAGGTAAAATATTTACTGACTAAGGATAAATTGACAAAGCTTCCCCAGAAAGAATTAGTTACAAGAAAAATATTATTAGAGATGGATAATCTATGCCGGGTGAAAAATTCAAGATTTATAGTAGTTTTGCTTCAATGTGAAAAAAGCAAAAGGGAAAGCTACCTGGATTTTTTTAAAAAAGAAGGCATAGAATATATAGACTGTTCAGATATCAGCATCGCCAAACTAAAGGGAGATTGGCACCCGGATGCAGCTACAAATTCCCGCTGGGTAAATCGTATCAGCAAGTATCTTAACGGCAGTTTCATTAGGGCGAAGCAATTCGAATGGCGGTAAAATTCCATAAAAACAAAGAGATAGTTTTAAGAATATTTATTGTTTGTATCACTACGCTCTTGGTTATTGCTCTTCTTGAGATTATATTACGTATATATCCTGTCAGGGAAATCACAGTTAATAATCCCTATCAGTATATAAAAACGAAAGGACAAGCAAGGTTCGGCATACCTTTTAATACTTATGCGGAGACATTCCCTTTAAAATTCGATAGCAGGGGATATTACAGGAAAAGCAGCGGTATTATCGGATATCATTTTAATCAGTTCGGCGGCCGTTGGCTGGAGCCCGCAGAGCAGAAATTAGGCCGCAGGAATATAATTGTTATTGGCGATTCATTTACATATGGTTTTGGCCTTCGTTATGAAGACACATATATTTATAAAATACAAGACTCTCTCAATAAGAGCGGACTAAATGTAAGTTTTATAAATTTTTCAAGACCGGGTTGCGATTCAGAAATGTGCCTCACTATTTATAACAGGATAAAAGATACGATACATCACGATTGCCTGATATACGGTTTGGATTTAAACGACTTGATTGAATTTCCGATAAGTTATATTCTTTCTAACAGGCGCGGGTGTTGTGCACGGATAAGAAGATATAGCAAATTAATGGATTTTATATTCGTCAGGGTAGGAAAAATAAAACACAGGCAGGAAAATATCAGAGGATTAATTGACCCGTCAAATTTTGAAAAGAGTTATTTTATAAAGAATATAGAGGCAATTAAGCAAATCAATATAGAGGCCCAAAGGCGAAGCATAAAATTTCTTGTGGTAATTTTGCCAATTTTAACAGACCTAAGAGATTGTGCCTTCTGCCCGGTTTATAAAAAAATAAAGGAGCAGTTCGGGATAAATAAAATAGCATATTTTGACCTAACAGATAGCGTATGTTCTTATCAAGACCCGGACTTATGGATTTTTCCGTTTGACCAACATCCTAATGAGGTCGCAAACACAATCTACGCCAGAAAATTGGAAGGCGCCATAAAAAATATTTTGTTAGATAGTAAAGATTGACAAGGTGAAGGGAATTGATAGAATACAATAGATTCCTTGGCCTATTGTAATTTCTAATGATAAAAACCTCCGTTACAAGAAATCCGTGGACAAAAACAGACAAACTTCTAGGCATGGGGTTGATAGTTGTTGTCTTCTCCCTTATTTTTGTCACCTGCCACAGGGCTATTTTTGACCTGGATATCTGGACGCATTTAAAAACAGGCGAAATAATTCTACACGAAAAATACATCCCCACCACAGATATCTTTTCTTTTACACGCCTTGGCGAGCATTGGCCAAGCCACAGATGGCTTTTTCAGGTTCTTGTTTATTTCGTTTTTACAAAATGGCAGGCGCAAGGCCTGATTCTCCTGCAGTGCTATATTACGGTTTTGTCATTTTTCATTTTATTTTTAATCGGACGCTCACTCACGCAATCTTATTTGGAGATAGGCATATTTATTTTTCTCACTGCCTATGCCTCTATTACCCGGTTTAATATCCGGCCGGAAATATTCAGCCTGCTATTCTTTGGCCTCTACCTATATTTCTTAAGATTCCATCTTGATAAAAAACGAATTTGGTTTCTTATCCCCATACAAATCCTCTGGGTAAATTTTCATATATATTTTATTCTGGGCCCGGCGCTTGTATTTTTATTTATTCTCGCCGAAGTTTTAAGGCGCAAAGCAAAATTCCTGCCATCTATGTGGAGAGAGGGGTTTGCACTTAGTGACGCTGCATTTAAGCGCCTGATAAAATTGTTTATATTTACTTCCCTGGCATCTTTATTGAATCAGGGGGGGATACAGGGTGCGCTTTACCCTTTTGTTGTATTTAAGGAAATTTTAACCGGAGAGAGCGCAATATTCTGCAAGTATATTCAAGAACTGCAGCCAACCTTTAACGTAATCAAAAAGCTTGGCAATTTTTATTATATACTCATATTTGCTTGTTTTTCTCTTATGGCGATTAATTATCGCAGGTTAAAGATTGTCGAGATCCTTTTGGCGGTTTCTTTCTTTTGGTTTGGGCTTACAGTGCGCAATGTTTCGTTCTTCGCGTTTGTAGCATACCTGATTATAATTTCCTACATCAGCTCTACCATTGATAAGACATCCTCAAATATTAAAATAGAAATTCCCTTCAGAAAACTATTCTACCTTTGCCTTAGGTTCGGTTTGGGTATTTTCTTAATCCTGTGGATGGGATTTAAGATTAGGGTCCTGGCAAACCAGGGTTATTTTGACTTTGAGGCTAAAGAATTCAAAAGCAGCCTATCAGGTATGGACAAAAGGAGGTTCCCCGAGAAGGCAGTAGATTTTATTCTCGCAAATGACGTGCCTAAATCCATGTTAAACGATTTTAATTCCGGCTCATACCTGATTGGCAGGGGATACCCGCAAAGGAAGGTATTTATCGACGGACGTACCGAGGTATATGGCGCGGCATTCTTTAATGATTACCAGAAGACAATGGATGGGGACATTTCTCTTTTTGAAAAAACCGTAGAGAAATACGATATCAGTGCAGTCTTGCTGACCACAATTTCTAGCTATATACCTAGCATAGTGTCGCATATCTACAAGAGCCCGCAATGGAAATTAGTTTTCTTCGATGAGTTGGCAGTAGTCTTTTTAAAAGATGCACCGGCTAACCAGCCGCTCATTACTAGATATAAAATTGACTTGAAAAAATACTCTGCGCCCGCAGCTGATTTAAAGGCCATGGGGATAAAACGGGTTAATCCCGAGCCCTATATTAAACGCGCCTCTTTATTATGGCTGTTGGGAGAGTATGATGCGGTAATCTCAGAGTCAAAAGAGGCATTGCGCATCCTGCCTACGTCCTTTGAGGCATATCAGTTTATAGGCAGGGCATATTTAAAAAAGAAACTGTACCTGGAAGCTTTTGAAAACTTGCGCTTAGCAGCTTTAATTTACCGCAATGCCGAAGTGCTTACTGATTTGGGGTTATGCCTTAAGGAGATGAAAGAGAATAGATATGCGATAACAACCCTTAAAAGCGCATTGAAACTCAACAAAGGTTATGCCCCTGCTTATTATCAACTGGGTACAGTTTATCTTTCGCTAAAGGATGAAGATAAAGCAAGGAAAGAACTGGAGAAGGCGCTTAGACTATCCGGCCAGGATAAAGATTTGCATAAAGAAATCGAGGAGAAATTAAAATTAATAAGTAAAAATAGCAAAAATTAAAATTTTTCTTGCCTTTTAGATGAAATTATGGTAAAAAAATCATGGAGGTTTATATGCGCGAACATTTAGGTTTTTTAAAAACATCCAGTGCGGTAGTAAAAATTGCTGCCTGGATTTTCTTGGCTTTAGGTCTTATCGGAGGTTTATCGCTTCTTTGGGGGTTAATCCCTGAGAATCCGCGCTGGATGGGCTTGGTAATCTTGGCAGTATATTCTTTCCTTTTCTTTTTTCTTTATCTTATCGCCAAGATTGCGGACCTGCTGATTAAGATAATAAACGAAATCAAAAAAGAATAAGGCGTAAATTAAAGAAATATTCTTAAAGGAGGCATAATGCACAAGTATAGGAATTTTTTAATCCTCATGGCGTTAATATCTATATCTTTAGGCTGCGAAAACTTTCCTTTATTTCAATCTAAGCAAAAAAAACCAGCACAGATAAGCCCTCCGGTTAGCGCAAATGTAGTAGCCAAGGTCGGTAATTTCTACATCACCTCAGATGATTTGAATAAGGAGGTAGAGTCATTCAATTCACTGATTGCTGCCCAGGGGATGCCTCAGAATAAAATCGATAGCCGGGACAAGAAAATAGATTATTTAAGAAACGAGGTAGTGCGTAAATACATTCTTTACCAGGAAGCATTGGATAGGGGCCTGGATAAAAGAGAGGAAATTGCCAAGGCGCTGGAGAATGCCAAAATTTCACTTTTGGTTACAGAACTCCTGCGGGGAGAAATAGAGAAGATAGATGTTACGAGTAAAGAAATAGAGGATTTTTATAACCAGAATAAAGATGCGCTTCGCGAGCCAGAGCAGAGAAGGATTCTCGAGATTGTTGCCCCTTCCGAAGATGAGGCTAAGCAGGTTTACATAGAATTATTAAAGGGCGCGGATTTCGCCTCTTCAGCCAAACAGTATTCCAAGGCAGCGAGCAGCAGCAAAGGAGGAGACCTGGGGTTCATTGCCTTAGACCCTGACCCAAGTAAGCGGATTAGGTTTGATAAATTCTATGAGGTAGCTTTTTCCCCTTCTTTGGAGACAGGCAGCATCAGCAGCATATTTAAGGGTCCGGAGGGCTATTATATAATAAAATTAGAGAGCGTAAAGAAATCCGAGGCAAAGTCGCTCTCAGAGCTCTGGGACAATATAAAATCATGGCTGCTCTTTGAGAAGCAGCAGAAGGCGATTGCTGACTTGGCGAGCAAGCTTTCCGGAGAGACCAAGATTGAGATTTACGAAGGCAAGGTAGAATAAAATGCAAATACCCAACTTGCAAAAATACAAGCGGTATATGCCGCTTATGGTAGCGCTTATTTCAGGAGTAGCAGCAGTATTTTTGATTAACGTGTATATCCAGCAGAGGGCAGATGAGGCAAGGAGGCTGGAGGAATTAAAACAAAAAAATCTGATTACTGTCGTGATAGCAAGGCAGGATATCGCATCCGGCACAGCCGTAAAGGAAAATATGGTTAAAGAGGAAACGGTTAATAAGATGCTGGTTCAGCCGCGTTCCGCTACCTCTTTAGACAGGGTAATCGATAAAATCACCATTGCGCCAATCGCTAAAGGCGAACAGATACTTTTAAATAAATTGACGGTTTCCGGATTAGAAGTTTCTCTTTCCAATAAAATACCGCGTGGTAAAAGGGCGATCACTATCCCTGTGGATAATATTTCTTCCGTGGGAGGCATGATCAGGCCGGGTGACCACGTGGATATTGTGGGCATGGTACCCATACCCACAATGGGAGCAGACGGCAAAGCTGTAAACCAGCTAACCACCATGCCTCTATTTCAGGATGTATTGGTCCTGGCTGTAGGGCAGGAATATACGCCTGTCGCCGGAGGAGAAAGAGGAGAAAGGAAATTATCGCCGATAATCACCTTAGCCCTGGCTCCTCAAGAAGCGAGTTTAGTGGCTTTTGTGCAGGAGCAGGGAAGAATTCGCCTGGTTTTACGTTCTCCGGAAGATACAGGCGTGCAGAATGTGCCTCCTGCCAGTTGGGACACATTGTTTAGATTAGTCATGCCGCAGATGTTTGCGGAGAAGCCGACAGAACTCCCCAAGCCGCAAAAAAAGGTAGAGATATACCGGGGTTTACAAAAAGAAGTAAAAATTCTGGAAGAATGACAATGAGAAAAAAATTTAGGATTATCTTTTTTTTAAGCCTGCTATTTAATTTCTTATTTTTTTGGAATAGCTTTATTATCAGCGCCCAGGATGAGGAAGAGGTTAAGTTGATTGTAGGAGAGTCAAAGATTTTTCCCACGCGAACGCCTACTCGCGTAGCTATTGGAAATCCTAAGGTGGCTGATATCGCAGACGTTACGAATAAAGAGATTTCCGTCAGCGCAAAGTCAGCCGGCATGACTACGCTTGTCTACTGGGATGGGCTTGGAGAGCAGTCAATAAAGATAAGGGTTGTGCCGGAAGACATAGAAGATATCAAGCACCGTGTAGATAATCTATTGGTAAAATTAAGCCTCCCCGAAGTTTATACTAAGACTGCGGATGAAGAGGGTAAGGTTTTGCTTTTAGGCAGGGTTAAGACTCTTCAGGAGAGAGACAGGATTATGACGGCGCTTGGGCTATTAAAGGATAAAACCACGGATCTTATTCAGGTAAAAGAAGAAGAGGCTGTAATTGAAATTGATGTGCAGATACTGGAATTGGATAAAGATGGTAGTAGCATTTTGGGATTTACCTGGCCGGACTCAGCTACAGTTACAGAGGTCGGTTCTCCAGGTATACCCAACGTAGGAGCGGTTTCTGTAATTACAGGTACAACACCGAGCACAAGCTCCACTGTTACAACCACAGGTACGAGATTAGGTTCACTGTTTAGGGTCTTGAATTACAGCCGCAATGCTTTTACCTGGAGAGTAGACGCCCTGGTGGAAGAAGGTAAAGCCCGCATTCTTTCCCGCCCGCGTTTAGCCTGCCAGAGCGGCAAAGAAGCAGAGTTGATGGTTGGCGGGGAAAAACCGATATTCAGTACAACCCTTGCTGCCACTACCGGAGCAAGCGGCACGCAAGTTGAATATAAAGACTACGGAATTAAACTAAACATAAAACCTACTGTGACTGAGGGAGAGAGGATTAAATTAGGCTTAAGGGTAGAGGTAAGCGAGATAGGCCAAGCCGAAACCATTGGCTCTACAACTACAATAACGGCACTGGCATATCCTTTAACCAAACGCACGGCTGCTACAGAATTATTTCTTAACGATGGGCAGACCCTGGCAATCGGCGGACTCATTAAACAAAAAACAGATGAAGAATTGCGTAAATTCCCCTGGCTGGCAGATATCCCTGTTTTGGGCGCTTTTTTTAGACGAAGAACTATTCGTGAAGGCGGCGGCAGCGGAGAAAGAGGGAGCACGGAATTATTTATTACCCTTACACCTCAAATAGTCAGCAGGGAAGAAGATATTGCAAAAGCTAAAAAAGAAACAGAAACAAAGACAAGGACAAGGATAATTACCTCTTCTCTCTTTGAGACTGGATCGTCCACGCCGCTATCAAGATACGCCAGCATTGTGCAAAAGCGCGTCTTGGATAATTTAGAATATCCTGTTTTGGCCAAGGCAACCGGTTTTGAAGGTACTGTTAAATTAAGCCTGCACCTCTCTTATCGAGGAGAGCTCTTGGATGCAGTGGTTAAAAATTCTTCCGGCCACAAGGCGCTCGATGACGATGCGGTTAACACTGCAAAAGGGATCGCGTCTTATCCGCCGTTTCCCTCCTCTATAGACGCTAGCGAACTCTGGATAGACATCCCGATAGTCTACCGATTAAATTAAAATATGTCTAAGACAATCGCAATATTCAGCACGAAAGGTGGAGTAGGCAAAACCTTTATTGCCATGAATCTGGCTGTAAGCCTCGGGTTTTACTCGCATAAAAAAACTGCCTTAGTTGATTTGGATTTACAGGCCGTAGGCGATACGGTCAAATTATTCGGCGTTTCCGCGCAGCGTTCCATGCTGGACTTGGCTGAAGAGCTAAAGAAGAATGCCGAAGGAGTTCTTCTAAAGGATTACATGATACAAATAGAAAAATACGGTATTGATTTATTGCCCGCGGTATTGAACCCGCGTCAATCCATGCATATTGACAGCGAAAAGATAAAAAGCGTCCTTAGTTTTCTGGAAAGTCATTATGATTATGTCATAATTGATGCAGGCAGGGCCTTTACCGAAAGCCTGTTTGCCGTATTCAACCATACAAACCTTATCCTCTTGATAGTCACCCCCGATGTATTGTCTGTGTATCAGACCAAATGGTCTTTGGATGTCTTGCAGACATTGCACCTGCCCCTTAATATGATTAAAATTGTTTTAAATCGCGCCGAGAGCGCGGGTAGCGTGAGCTGGCAGGAAGTAAGGGCAGCTATCCCTTCTGAAATAATCAGCCGTGTCCCCTCGGAGGGCAAGGTAGTGGGCTTGAGCCTAAATCGTAATACCCCTGTTGTTATTGATAATCCCCGTTCTAAGGTAGCCCAGGCAATAAGAAAATTAGAAAAGGACCTCCTGGAAAAGAAGGATATTTACTTAGAGCACCAGGAAATTTCTATCGCTCCCAGTGATACAGAAGGCCTGCTTATCAGGGAAGGAGAATTCTGGCAGAGATTCAGGCTTACAAAAGAACCCTTCGCGGAAGAAGACACAAAAGAAAGCGACGAGATTATTGAATTAAAAAAACGCATACACCAGCGCCTGATTGAAAAATTAGACCTCAAACACCTGGAGATTGATATAAGTGATCCGGCAAAGGCAAAGGAGATTAGAGAAAGAACAGAGGCTGTTATCTCCACTGCCCTGGCTGAAGAGACGGGCATATTCCTATCTTCTTTTGAAATAAGAAAAAGGCTGGTAAAAGAAATAGCTGACGAAGCCTTGGGGCTTGGGCCTTTGGAAGATTTGGTTAATGACTCTGACATATCGGATATCATGGTAAATAATAAAAACCAGATTTATATTGAGCGCCACGGAAAGATTGAACTCTCTCCTAAGAGATTCCTTTCTAACGACCAGGTGCGACAGATTATCGAGCGTATAATTGCGCCCTTGGGCAGAAGAATTGATGAGTCGGTCCCTATGGTGGATGCGCGGCTTCCTGACGGCTCGCGCGTAAATGCAATTATACCGCCTTTATCCTTAACCGGGCCGACGCTGACAATCAGGAAATTCGGCAGGGAACGGCTGACAGTAGACGACCTCCTGCGCCTCAATACCCTGACAGCGCCTATGCGCGATTTTATCGCTGCATGCGTTGCGGTGAGGAAAAATATTATTGTTTCCGGAGGCACCGGCTCAGGCAAAACCACCGTCCTGAACGTGCTTTCCACTTTCATCCCGCCCAACGAACGCATTATTACCGTTGAAGACGCAGCAGAGTTAAAGTTGAAGCAAGAACATTGGGTGCGTCTGGAATCGCGGCCTCCTAACATCGAAGGCAAAGGTGCAATTACCATCCGCGACCTTTTCCGTAACTGTTTGAGGATGCGCCCGGACAGGATAATCATCGGCGAGTGCCGAGGCGCTGAGACCTTGGATATGCTTCAGGCGATGAACACCGGCCACGACGGTTCCTTAACCACCATCCATGCCAACTCCACACACGATGTCCTGGTGCGGCTTGATTCCATGATTTTGATGTCAGGGGTAGAATTACCTATTAGGGCAATCCGCGAGATGATTGCCTCAGCCATAGATCTTATTATCCATACAGCCCGTTTGTCCGACGGAAGCCGTAAGATTATCCAGATTACCGAGGTAACCGGTATGAAGGATGACATACACATAGGCCTTCAGGATATTTTCATCTTTAAGCAGGCTGGTATCGATGCCCAGCATAATGTGACAGGCAATTTCCAGGCTACCGGCTATATACCCGCGTTTATTGAAGAGATGAAAATAAAAGGCATACCCATTCCGGAAGATATCTTTAAATCTACTTAATATAGTCGCATATAATGCAGATAATCAACAAATCCAAAGCTGTCTCTTTAGCTAGCGAAGTTATTGTTGCCGATAAGACTTTCAGCAGATTAAGAGGCCTATTAGGCAGAGATTCCCTTAATAGAGGAGAGGCCTTAATAATAAAACCCTGCAATTCCATACATACCTTCTTTATGCGCTTTCCCATAGACGTGTTATTTATAGGCAAAGGTAATAAAGTAATAAAAGCCATCTCTGGAATAAAGCCCTTCCGGCTTAGCGGCATATATATTAATGCCTGTTTTGCGATTGAATTGCCAAGCGGCGTAATCTTTGAATCTTCTACCTACGAAGGCGACGAAATCACCATCACCTAATAGTAACACTCCCAATATACCGCCATTTTTAACTAATTTATTGACAGATAAAGCCTTAAGGAGTATAGTTAAAATGATTTAGTGTCTAAATTTTATACAAAAATGGCGCATAAAATTCATTTTGAAACCATTTTTAAAAAAATTATTTTCTTTGTTTTATTCCTGGTACTTCA
>JAQUAH010000152.1 GCA_028687345.1 Candidatus Omnitrophota bacterium
GATATGAATAAAGATTTTACCTTATATCAAATTGGCCTCTTTAATAAGTTAGTTTCTAAATTAAACAGAGAAGGCATAAATATACCGCTTGTCCATAGCGCAAATAGCATGGCGGTTATCGATTATAAGAACAGCCATTTTAATATGGTAAGGCCGGGCCTGGTAATCTACGGTTTATACCCCAAGCAAAATTTAAAAATAAACTTAAAGCCTGTTTTGACTTTGAAAACCAGAGTCATTTTTGTCAAAAGAGTTCCTAAGGGATACGGGATAAGCTATGGCCATGACTATGTTACGAAACGTGCGACTACAATAATTACCCTGCCCATTGGTTACGGTGACGGATACCCGCGTAACCTATCCAATCAGGCTCCCGTATTAATAAAGGGCAAGCGTTTTAAGGTAACGGGAAAAATTTGCATGGACCAGATGATGATAGATGTGGGTAATTTTCCCGTCAAGATAGGCGATGAAGTGGTGCTCATCGGTTCTCAAGGAAAAAATAAAATTACTGCAGAAGAATTGGCTTCGCTTTCCGGAACTATTCCCTACGAAATTGTTTGCGGTTTAGGCAGCAGGATTCCCCGCCTCTACTCAGGGTAAGGTATAAATCAGGCGTAAACTGAATACGAAAGCAACGACATGGCTTAAAGACGCGGATAAAACAGGCGGAAGGACCCCGCCTTTACCGAAGGCAATTGCTACGGCATTCAATACATAATATAAAAAACCCACCATAATACACAGCCCAAAAGAAGAAAGCGCGGCAGCGCGTTTTTTTATCATTAAAGAAAAGGGAATCCCGATCAATATCATAATCAGGCTGGTAAACGGGGAGACAAAACGCTGGTAAAGGTCTATCTTAAGGTTTCTTATCACTGTGGTAGCCCCGCTTCTGGATAATTTCCAGATGTAATCTTCCAGCTGCGCTATGGTCATAAAGTCAGGCCTTTGCCTTTGCGCTACGAAATCATGGGGGGATTCCGGTATGGTCATGATTTCTTCTTCTGAATATCTGGGTTCCTGGATTACCTGCCCGTTTTGGTCAAAATCATAGGTGATAGACTGATAGAATTCCCATAAGTTGTCCTTATAGATACCTTTATTTGCCACAATTTTTTTAGTGATGTTTTGATGTTCGTCGTGTTCAAGAATGGTGATGCCTTCCATGGTATCCGTAGCTACAGAAAATTTACTCACAAAAAAAAGCCTGTTTCTTAAGCCATACATAGAAAGATTGGTTATGATTTCTTCTTTTTTCTCTTTTGTTTTTTTTGCTCCTTCTTCCATTTGTTCTTTGACTCTTTGGTTCTTCACCAGCGAACTGGGGACAAATCTATCATTAACCCAGAATACAAATACACTTACTATTATGCCGAATATAATTACCGATTGGCTTATATTCAATATGCTTAAGCCTGATGAACGCATCGCGATAATCTCATTATCGCGGTTAAGCCTGGCGAACGTATATAAGGTGCTTAAAAGGCAGGCAGTAGGGGTTACCTGGGTAAATATAATAGGTATGTAAGAGAGGTAATAGTCGGCTAATATATTAAGGCTGACTTTTTGTTTTAAGATGTCTTCCAGGTTGGAGAATACGTCGATAACACAATAGAGCAAAAGGAACATAAACAGGCAGCCGAAGAACATTCCAAGTACGGATTTAAGGATATAGCGGTCTAATATACGCATAACCTATAGGTTAAAAACGAGCCTATCATACCCATGATGATATTGGGTATCCACATGGCAAATTTAGGGTCAAGGAGATTCTGCAGGCTTAATGCTTCCGAGCCCATCAGCAAAAGGTAATATACGCCTACAATGAGAAAGGCAATCCCGAAATTAATCGATTTTTCGCGCCGACGGGTGATTATGGCCATGGGTATGCCTAACAAGATAAAAATGAAGGAAGAAAAGGCGAGGGCAATTTTTTCGTTTATTTCAGTAATCAGGGGGGTGGGGTCAATCTTCTCTTTTTCCAGCTTGGAAATTTCCCTTGTCAGCTCCAGGATGGTCATATCCTTCGGTTTTTTCTCAATTTTGTCTTTACCCTGTGTATCCGCTAAATTCAAATTCATAAAATAAGTTTTAAAATTCAGTTTATAAAAATTAGTGGGATTTTCCGGGTCAGGTTCATCCGATGTCCCGTCAATAAGTTTCAATTTGATGTTACTTTTTCCCGGTTCAGTGATAAACTCTCCGGATTTTGCAATGATAGTGCGGGTGGGCTTGTTTTCTCCCTGGGGCTCATATATGCGTACATTGCTCAATTTATTTTTTTTCTGGTCTACCCGGTAAATAAATAAGATGTATTTCTGGAAAGAATTGATAAATACGCCTTCTTCCAGGGCTGCTGTAGGGTTTTTTATCCCTACTTCTATCAATGTTTTTCTGGAGGCAAAATGCGCATAAGGTATCACCCGGTCATTAAATATCACCAGGATCAGGCTTAATATTATGCCGACAATAAGTAAGGGGAGTATGAGGGTAAAAATGTTTATCCCGCTTGCCTTTATGGCTACAATCTCATTGTCACTTGATAATCTTCCCAAGGAGAGGAGTACCGCCGCCAATGCCGAAATAGGAAGCGTATATTTAATCAGCGCCGGCATCATAAAAAGAAATATCTTGGAAACGCTAAAGATATCCACGCCTTTATTAATCACCAGGTCTGCTATCTTAATGAGGTTGCCTAGAATCATGACAAAGGTGAGTATCCCCAGCGATAAGAACAGGGGCATGATGAATTCCCTCAAGAAATAATTCCTTAAAATCCTCATGTTTAGTTGGCTACAGTTAAGACAAACACGACGCCTGCACCTGCATTTTTTAATGCCAAGGCAGCCTCGGATGACGTAGACGCACTGGTTAATACGTCATCAACAAGTAAGATATTTTTGCCGCGTACCTCCTCATCCCTTGCTACGGAGAAGCAATCTTTAACGTTTGCGAGGCGCCTGCCGGTTTCTAAGTCAGTTTGAGTCCTGGTATACCGGTCTCGCCGCAGGCTATCGCTCAAAACGCTCTTTTTGAATTCAGTTGCAATATGTTTGCTTAAGATTTGGGCCTGGTTAAATTCTCTTTCCCGCAACCTTGTTTTATGCAATGGT
>JAQUAH010000042.1:0-10854 GCA_028687345.1 Candidatus Omnitrophota bacterium
CTGATAAAACTGCAGGATACGGACCGCGTTTCCTGCGTAGCCTCTGTAATCGCAGAGGAAGAAGAATAACATACGACCCCTTCGTCTAGCCTGGTCTAGGACAAGAGCTTTTCAAGATCTCGACACCGGTCCAAATCCGGTTGGGGTCATTTAATTTTATGTGCGGGATAGTCGGATATATCGGAGAAAAAGAAGCACAGCCGGTGCTTTTAAGCGGGCTTAAGCGCCTGGAATACCGCGGGTATGACTCCTGCGGTATGGTGATCTACCTTAATAATAAAAACTCTCTTTCAGTAAGAAAACTCCCCGGTAAAATCAAGTCCCTGGAATTATTGCTTAAACAAAAGCCTCTTAGCGGCACAATAGGCATAGGTCATTGCCGCTGGGCTACTCACGGTGCCCCTAACCAGATTAATGCTCACCCGCATTTGGATTGTAATGCTGAGATTGCGCTTGTACATAATGGGATTATTGAAAATTATGTGCAACTTAAAAATGAACTGATTAAAAAAGGCCATAAATTCAGGAGCCAGACAGATACCGAGGTAGTGGTGCATCTTATCGAGGAATTTTATCAGAATTCAACCTTAGAAGAAGCTACCAGAAAAGCTCTTCTAAAGTTGAAAGGTTCTTTTGCTATCGGAGTTATCTCTAGTAGAGAGCCTGATAAGCTTATTGGCGCACGTCTGGATAGCCCGTTGGTGGTGGGCGTGGGCAGAAACGAGAATTTTCTTGCCTCTGATGTGCCGGCATTATTAGACGTAACTAAAGAGGTTATCTTTTTGGACGACGGGGAGCTGGCGGTTTTAACTAAAGACAAAATCAATATATATAATTTGTCCGGTGAGCCTGTGAGAAAGGCAGTTACGCACATAGGCTGGGATATTTCCCAGGCCCAGAAACAAGGATGGCCGCATTTTATGCTCAAAGAGATTAACGAGCAGCCTAAGGTTTTAGAGGAGATTTTGGGCCATAAAACCAAAAGCGGCAAAGAAAAGATATGTTTTGAAGAGCTGAAGCTTTCTAGGGAGCAATTAGCTGTAATAAACAACATTCATATTATTGCCTGCGGGACCGCTTATCACGCAGGGTTGGTGGGAAAATATATCTTAGAAAAAATCTGCAGAAAACCCGTGGCAGTTGATTTAGCCAGCGAATTCAGGTACCGTGACCCATTAGTCAATAAAGATACACTGGTAATAGCCATAAGCCAATCAGGGGAGACTGCGGATACGCTGGCAGCGGCAAGGGAAGCAAAGGCTAAGGGCGCGTTGGTATTAACAATCTGCAATGTTTTAGGCTCCAGTTTAGTGCGTTTATCCGACGGAGTGATTTATACCTATGCCGGCCCGGAGATAGGGGTAGCTTCTACAAAGGCCTACACCGCGCAGCTGGCGATTTTGTATCTTTTTGCATTTTATCTGGCAGATATATTGCAAGTAATAAGGCAGGAGGCCGTTGCTAAATTAATAGAGGCCCTAAAAAGTTGCCCGCGTTTGCAAGAAGAGGTTTTAAAAAACCAAAATGCCATTAAGGCTATTGCGCGAAGGCATTCTCATTTTGGCTCGTTTTTATTTTTAGGCAGAAATGTCAATTACCCTTCTGCGCTGGAAGGAGCACTGAAATTAAAAGAAATCTCTTACATCCCCGCAGAGGGTTATGCAGCCGGAGAGATGAAACACGGGCCGATTGCCCTTATTGATGAATACCGCGCCGTAGTCTGCATTGCCCCGGAATCCAAGATTTATGAAAAAATGGTCTCCAATATCCAGGAAATACGCAGCCGTCACGGGAGAATAATTGCCATTGTTACAGATGGCGACGAGAAGATTAAAGGGCTTACCAAAGAGGTAATTTATATACCAAAAATTGATGAATTTTTCTCTCCGCTTATTGTGGCGCTGCCGTTACAATTATTAGCCTACCATATCGCAATCAAGCGCGGCTGTGATGTGGACCAGCCCCGCAACTTAGCCAAGTCAGTTACTGTTGAGTAATGCTGTATATAGTTGCAACCCCTATCGGGAATTTAAAAGACATAGCCTTACGCGCACTGGAAATTTTAAAAGGCGTTGATTTGATCGCCTGCGAAGATACCCGGCACACAAAGATTCTTCTCGACCATTATGGAATTCGCACACCCACCACCAGTTTTTATCAGCACAACCGCATCATTAAAGCTGAATATTTAATAAAAATTCTTAAAGAAGGTAAATCTGTTGCACTGGTTTGCGATGCCGGGATGCCGGGGATATTAGACCCGGGTTATAACCTGATTAATTTAGCCATTAAAAATAATGTTGAAATAACGGTTATTCCCGGAGCAACCGCCTTTATAAATGCTTTAGTTCTTTCAGGTAAACCTGCTCATAATTTTATTTTTGAAGGATTCCTGCCTAACCGTAGCCAGGCTAGGCGCAATCGGCTCAAGGAACTGGCAAAATTTAAGCACACGATAGTCTTTTACGAATCCTGCCACAGGATTATTAGTACTTTAGAGGATATAAAAGCTGTATTTGGAGATAAAGAGATTGTGGTAGCAAGAGAGCTGACTAAGAAATTTGAAGAAATAAAACGCGCAAAAACAGAAGATATTGTAAGAGATTTAAAACAGCAAAATCCCCGCGGTGAGTTTGTGGTTATTATTTAACTCCTCAAAGTTTTTGTACCCGCCCTTAATGAAAACGTTTTCTTGAATACTCCCTAAACGCCTTGTAATAGTATTTAAATAATATAAACTCTATAGCAAATAAGGCTGATAAACCTATAACCCACCATATAAATGCCACGGAAGGTTAAAAAAGTCATTGTTTTTTCATTATGCTTCTTGCTTTTATTTGAGCAATCGGGGTTTGCCCAGATTGCTGGCCAGCTGGATGTTTCTGGCTATATTAATCAACTGCGCAGTTCTCTTACCCAGGATAAATTCCGGCCCCTGCATTTACGCTACCTTTCCTACGATTCGCTGCAAAATAATTTTAAGTTACTCTTAGATAAAGGGGATCAACACAAGAAGGGACAGTCCCCTGCGGGGACAGTCCCTATGAAAGAACTCCAGGATTCAACGCGCACCCTGCTTAAATATTTCTTTGTCGGGGTCACTCTACCCAATAACTCCTTCTGGGTAAACTTAAGGCCTGACTCTCCAAAGCAAGTTATAGACGATTCTTTGGCGGAAACAGATGTGGGTAAGATTCTTCTGGGGGCTGATCTGCAACTCAAGAAAGATACTGCCAGGTTTACCTCTCCCCAAACTCAGGAAGGAAGGGCCTACTGGGATAAACTCTATAAGAAAGCAGGGGAGTTATTTGGCTCGGATAATGTAACTATCCCGACCTTAACCAGGCCCTGGATAGTTCCGGATGAGATAATTATACGAGAGACCGATGCCAACGCCTATATTTACAAAGCAACGCTGAAAGTTCAATTAGAGCAAGACTATCTTAGGGACAGTCCCCTTCGGGGACAGTCCCTTTATGTTTTCGACGATGAGCGCCTAAAACAACTTAATGAATATTCCTCCCAGCTTATCCGCGAGCTGATTATCCCCAAATTAACCAAGGAAGTTAATACTGCTGAAAGATATGCGCCATTAAGGCAGGTTTACTATTCTTTGATTTTAGCGCAGTGGTTTAAGGCGAGGTTTAGCGGTAAAAGCGGAGTTTACTCCTGGCTGATTGACCGCAAGAATCTCACCGGGCTTACTTCGCAAAAACCCTGGTCAACAAGCACTTATTTTAAAGCATATCAGAAGTCATTTAAGGACGGTGAATACAATATTAAAGAGCAGGTTTCTGCTGCCTTTTCCGCCGCAGGCGGATCCGCCTACGGCGGAGGCCAGGCAATCAGGAGTTATTTTTCAGGCGGAGCAAGCCTTGCTGTCCCTATTCCCCTTCCAGGGCAAACAAGTGCAGGCGTAACTTCAATAGTAGGTAGTCCCCAGAGAGAATTACCACAGGGCCCAAAATATATTGCTGGTTTAGCTAATGGCGGGACAATGGATAACCCTGTGCCTCAGAAAATAGAGTTAACGGTAAATCAAGAAGCGGTTACAGCCATCCCTTCTTCTGAGAAGCAATCCGATCTCATAACCAGAGCAGAAAAAGTCTTAGGAAGAAGCCTGTATCCTGAAGAGGCTGCAGCGGTACAAAGAGCCCATGCCATAGGCCAGGGGCATTACCTGGGCGAGCAGAATCCCGATGGCACATACGCGAAGAATGAAAATCCAGATTTAGCCTATACCCCTGAGGAAATCAGAGAGAAAGCAAGGATTCTTAGGCAAGCCGGATTCAGCATAGCCGAGTTAGATAAGCTTATGCGCTATGGTGTTGCGGGTAATAGTCAGCGTGCTTTCTTGAACGTGCCGGATTTCAAGACTCTCTTTAGCCCTACCATTAAAGAACAAGTCACTCTAATAAATCCCTACAAAGAAATACCTGGGCTTCAAGAGAAAATTATATCCGTGGATTTTAAGAAGATTTTTGAGGGATTGCCATCGATAAACCAATTCGTCCCAAGTGCCGAACGCTCAGAGGGACTTCTCAATAATCTGGTTGATGATTTTATTAAACTGGCAGGGGTTACTCCTGCTCCGGAACAAGAAGTTGAGCTCAAAACCAGATTAAGAGAACTGCTTAAAAATGGTTTCTTTGCGGGATTACAAGACATCTCTAGTTTTGAAAGGCAATTGAACGCCTATGCATCACGAGCAAAAGATTTATTTTCTACCTTTGGATTGACCGTTCTTCATGAGAAACAAATTGTCCCAGCCTTGGTAAGAATGGCGGTATGGGCAAAAAATCTAGGGCTTATTGATATCGGTAATATTTCCCGGATTCCCAATGCGCCCCGGACACTTACCGTAGGTATTGCCACCAGGGCGCTTGCCGGCCTAGGCGACATTACTAAAATCGCAATGATTGTTAACGGGCTTTTTGAGGAATTTGAGCAGAAAAAAGTGGGGTTACGCATCAAAGTATTTGTGTTTGCTGAAGACGCAGCAAAAATGCAAGCAATTGAAAAAGGCCTAAGGGAGAAATTGAAAGGATACAAACAGAAAAAAAGCAAGCATTCACAAAATGACTTGGAAATAATCCCTGTTCAGGGCGTGGATGCAAGGCTTGAGGTCGGAGACCCCAGTCTCGATGACGTCAATGTTTTTATTACACTGGTGCGTCCGGTGAGTGAAACATTGCGTTTACCTAAAGAAGTAAGCCCTGCTGCCAGGATTCCTCGGATATGTTTTACGTTAGGCGAATATGACAGTATGGTGCCGCCGAACCCACGGATGCGGTCAATGTCGCTTTTTGAAGTAAAGACCGGTTTTGCTGATGATACCTTAGGGTTTTTTGTGAATCCTTATACGGAACAGCTGTATGAGCAGGTCCGTGTTGCCGGTCCAAACGCTTTAACTACAATGCGCAGCAAGTTGCTTGAAGATATCCTAATCGAGATATGGCTCCAGAGTCGCAGAACAGAATTTCTCGCAGAGGCTGCTGACGCCGCTTATAACCCTACCGAAGAAGAACTCGCGCGCGAGATGGTTTTAGAGACTGAACGGTGTCGCGTTGCGTTACCTGCCTTTCAGGGCGCCATACAACAAGTAAGTGCTTCTCGATGGGGAGTGGTGTATATGCACCACCAAGCGATTCGATATTTACAAGCCCTCCAGCAATTCAGGCAGGAACATCGTAGTAAAGACTCCGTGACTGTTTTTACTTTTTTCGGGGAGAAGAACCGGGAGAGCGCTAGCCATGGTGAGTGGGAAGAGCTTAGGCAAAAGGCGTGGCAAGCAGGTCTGCCATTTGAATTTTATGATCTTTCTCGTAATCCCTCAGCCATTGCAGCCATAAATTTTACCAAACCGGCGGTAAGAGTAATTAATCTTGGAATGAGATCTCTCGAAGGCAATATACGTTCAATGGCATTAAGTGACATGCCGTTGGGTGCTACTGGAGACGAAAGCCTTTTAACCGCGCTTACCTTAAGAAAGCCAGTTTTGTATGAAGTGATGTCATGGAAAAGAAATCTTTTTGAAGCGCTATTGAGGCAACTTGCTAATGCAGGCGATGCCGGTAGTGCAGTTGAAAATGCGCTAAGGTCTTTTGATGCAGGCACTGTCAGTAGCGATGTCACGGCAATTTTTGACTCAAACTCATCTGCTTCAGGTGTTTTTTCTCGGCTGGGAGATTTGATTACGCAGAGAAAATTGTATTCCGGGCTGCTGTTGCAGATGTTTAATCATATCGCGCTAGAAGATTTTTTTGCGCAGATGCTCGTGAAGTATCCATTAGAAGTTACCGAAGAAAACCTCGAAAATGCTAGCCGGCTGAATGTATTTGATGGTTATTTACGCATGCTTAACCGTAGCCTAACCTCAAATATTTTCTTGGAGGGATTCAAACAACAGCTTAATTTTAGCATAGACCCGGATTTTTACGCCAAAATTGACCTAGGTCCAATAGAGAAATTTAAAAATGCCAAGATAGAGGCTTTTAAATTTGAAGAGATAAAAATAGAGATGTTTGATTTTACCAAAATACTGCTCGACCAAATTGCAAATAGCAATCTTGCATTATGGCAGAGGCTTAAGGTGTGGGTAGCAAGATTATTGCTGAAGCTTGGCTTTAAAAATGCAGCGAATAGATTATTATTCTCTATCCTTGCGGGGACAAAAATAAAAGTTGAGCAGATTGCTACGCAAGCATCAATTGATGAAGATGCCACTGCCCGCAGGAAAAAAGCAGAAGAAGTTTTGGGAAGGAATTTTTCCGACGATGAATTTGCAGCAATACAAAGAGCCCATGCTATAGGCCAGGGGCATTACCTGGGCGAGCAGAATCCCGATGGCACATATGCGAAGAATGAAAATCCAGATTTAGCCTATACCCCGCAGGAAATCAGAGAGAAAGCAAGGATTCTTAGAGCAGCAGGATTTAATATAGCTGAATTGGATAGGCTGATACGCTATGGTATTGCTGGTAGTGTTGAGAGCCAAAATGAAAGGCGCGCGGATGTGAACAGGCGCGCTGCAGTGGATGAGATTATAGGAAATATCAAGGGCCACGATCAAATTACAGAAAGAACAAGGAGTGTTGCCGCTAAAATAGAAAGTAACCAGGCACTTAACGAAGATTACAGAGGGGCGCTTAGAGATATTTACAAAAGCTTGGTAGACAGAAATTCGCTGGTGGCGCTCTCGCTTAAAGTTGAAGCTGGGGATGTGATTGTAACCTTTAACCAGCAGAATATAAAATTCCTGAATACGCAATTAGGGACTCCGAGTACCAATGAAATTATTAGAACAAGGCAGATGCTTTTGATAAAACTTCTAATTAAGGAAGGGTTGATAGGCTCTGAAGAGGAAGGAAAGTTACTGTTAAGCTACAAACAGGATAAATTCGTGATTAGAAGAGCAACTGTGCAAAAATTTACCAAGGACGCATTGAGGCAAAAGCTGGATAAAGTAGCAGGGGAACTTTCCAAAACGATAACTGCGGACATAGGATTAAAAGATTTTGTTTTCCAGTCCTATTACGGCGTAAGCGAGGCTATCAGCGGTTCTAATGACCAGGCGCGCATCTTAGCTGATATGCAGGCACTTCAGGGAGCCAAAATTGCCAGGCGTAACGCAGAAGAGGGACAGGAGATGGTTTATGGAGCTGGGTTTGAGCAAACAGAATTTGATAATTTAATGAGAGTAGCGCAGCAGATACGCGGGGAATTAAAGCTTAAGGCCGGTGAAATGCCCTCTCAGGAAGAAATGAATATTGTAAGAGGCAAATCAGAAAAAGAGCTTAAAGGCAGAGAGCTTTTGGTGAAAAAATATTTGGATATTATTGACCTTTTTGATTATCCAAAATCCTGGTCTGCTGATTTAGCAATAGCTGGCCAGGAAAAAGAGGGAATCCTGCGGATATTAGAAGGTTTGGAACATACAATACAAAGCAGGGCTCCTCCTGGAAGCGCTCGGGAAAGAGCAGCCCAAATACGAAATGCCCTGGTTATCTTAGACTCAAACCCCAAAAACCCCACATTCACTTCTGGTAACGCCTTCCATTACTATGCCTTTAAAAAATCACAGGAAAACTTTGCAAATGACCCCGGCAGAATAATAGCTGCTGATGTAAGAGGCTTCTGGGGTGCGATACAGCAGAATTTAGCCCTGGCCCAGCAAAGATATTTAGAGAATATAGACAAAGATATTGCGACGCGCCGCCAGGTAATCGTGCAGGAATCTTTGAATGCCGATGACAAGGTAAAACAAAATATTCAAGGTAAGGTTAATAGTTTTGCAGGAGCCCTGGAAGAGCACTTAGGAAAAGGCTCGCTTAGAGTAAATATAAGCAACGGCGATTCAAAGCTGCTTGTGAATCAGGAGGGCGGGGATGAGATAGTATTCTTCGTGCCCAGGGGATTTGACTTAAGCGTTCTTGCAGGCGAATTGGATAAATTAGGGATTAATGTCAGGGTCATGGCTGCCGAGATTAATCCACGAATAGAAAGAGGAAAAGACGCCAGCGAAACCGCCTTTGCCTTGGGTTATACTGAGGTAACCCATGCCTCTTATGGAGAGGCGTATGTCTCTGCTCAAGAGGCAGATGCAAAGGCCAAGGATTTGGAAAAGAAAGGCCTTAACAACGCAATAATTTCCGAAGAGTTTGTAAAGGAGCAGGAGCCAGCTGCATGGTTTGTTTATTACCAGGGGGATGAGGGTCCGGCAAGGGAAAGTTATGAAAAAGTGCGCCAGATTAAAGAAAAAACAGGAGACTTTACTTTCATTTCGATGTCCCGTGAAAATATACTGAGATTTAAAGACGATATAATGAATATTGAAAAGAACTCATTTAAGGTCCAGTGCCCGTTTGAAAGATTTCTTGGTGAAACAGGAGGAGAAGAAGATGCCTTGAGAGTGGAAGAAGAGTTTAGCGAGTTGATTTTAGAAAATGATAAATTAGTGGGCTACATTATTGGTCACAGGGAAAGCAAAAGGGGATGGATTATAACAAGAGATGACGGTTCCGGATTTGTTTATGAAGCAAATAATGCTTTGCGTTTCCGCCGTATTGCCTTTGCCGGAGAATTTAGAGGCCGCGGGTTAGGCACGCAGGCGCTAAATAGGCTAGCCAAGAAGGCCCTTGATGCAGGAATAGAAAAGATATTTCTACGAACCCGCTTTGATGAAAATATAGAGGCCGAAAAACAAGCCTTTCTAGCAAGAGCTGGTTTTAGGCAAGTAGGCAAAACAACCGTAAAAGGCTATGTCTCTACAGTAATTGAAGGAGAGGCCCAAACAATATTTAATAATACAAAGGGCGATAAAAGAGTAGCTTTAGATGCATCTTTAAGTGAAGATTCTAACGGCGCTAGTGAAGAAACCGGATCCCCGCAGCCCGGCTTCGGCGGGTCCAGTGGCGGTATCTCTGCGGAACACAGGGAAGAAGTTATCAGAAGATTTGCACAGGAGCATCATGAACTCGTTAATGATTTAGGAAGATTTGTCGCAGAATTAGACAGGGCGCACTCAGGTATATTGGAAGTATTCCGGACAGAAGCAGAACAAAGAGCAGAGATAGGCAGAGTATTAGGTTTAATGCAGGGGCAGGGCGAAGGGAAAACGCATGAGGTAAGTGCGCCAGTAGCAGATAAAGCACCTGGCGGAATTGATTTTCGCTCCCTGCCGATTCAGACGCAACCACCCGATCCTCTTAGGGACAATCCCCTGCGGGGACAATCCCCTGCGGGGACAATCCCTGTTCTTGAGGATGAATGGCAAAAGATTCAGAATATGTTGCAAGCAGGGATTATCCCTTCCGGACAGAGAATCAAGGAATATTTAGAGAATTGCTGCTCAAAGGATAATTTTAAGCAGGAGATAGATAAGGTGCTTGGTTGTATCGCGGATATCTTAAGATTAGAAGAGGAGCGCATTTTATCAACCGAGCCAGGCTTAAGAGAATTTTTGCTAATCTTAGAGTCAGATAAGCCTGCAAATGAGCTGAAAATTGCTTTAAATAACTTGAATTTTTCAGCCAAGGAGCCGATTTTAATAGAGCCGTAACTTAAGTTATTGCAAGTAAAAAGGGGCGTCCCCGCCTTTCCCGCTCTGCGGGATCCCGCCTGCTATGAAATAGCTTGGCGGGAGGTTTATCAGCCGAAAGGTCCGTGGTTAGATGCCCCTTTTTATTTTAGAATTTTGCCTTGACAATGGAGGCCTTTGATGGTATATTTATAAAAATTAATTAGACCTTTAGCCTTTAAGCTCAGCTCAAGAGAGGCTGGCAAGGTGAGAAATGAGTTATATGTTTAATTACGAGTATATATCCCAATCGCGAAACAGGCGGTTGGGATTTTTTATTTATGAAAGAAAAAGCAAAAATATTAGATAAGGAAGCGATTTCGCGCGCTGTTATGCGCGTTGCCCATGAGATTTTAGAAAAAAACAAGGGCACAAAGGACTTATGCCTTGTGGGGATAAGAAATAGGGGCGCACATTTAGCCAGGCGCCTCGCCGATACCATCGAATCAATAGAAAAAGAAAAAATCTGCATGGGGATTTTGGATATCACCCTTTACCGCGATGACCTGACATTGGTTTCCCAGCATCCGGTCGTACATAAGACAGAGATAGATTTTGATATCACGGATAAGCACCTTGTGCTTGTTGATGATGTGCTCTATACAGGAAGGACCATCCGTGCTGCCATGGATGCCCTGGTAGATTTTGGCAGGCCAAAGTCTATTCAGTTGGCGGTGCTTATTGACCGCGGGCACAGGGAGCTGCCGATCCGCTCGGACTACGTCGGGAAAAACATACCTACTGCGCAGAATGAGACTGTCGAGGTGCGCTTGGAA
>JAQUAH010000042.1:10864-12457 GCA_028687345.1 Candidatus Omnitrophota bacterium
TAATTGTAGAAAAGAATAATAAAAATGGTTTGGACGCGTAAAGATTTATTGGGGTTGGAGGACTTAAGCCAGGAAGAGATAGAAACAGTGCTTTCCACAGCCGAATCTTTCAAAGAGGTTTCTACGAGAGAGATTAAGAAAGTGCCGGCGCTGCGCGGAAAGACAGTGGTAAATTTATTCTATGAACCCTCAACCAGGACCAGGGTTTCTTTTGAGGTGGCGGCAAAAAGGCTGTCAGCAGATGTAATCAATATTGCTTCAGAGACCTCAAGTGTACGCAAGGGCGAGACCTTAATTGATACAGGCAGGAACATTGAGGCGCTTAAGGTAGATATTATCGTGGTGCGGCATAACTATTCCGGAGCAGCAATTATGTTAGCGCGCTCCTTGCGAGCCAGTGTGGTGAATGCTGGAGACGGCTGGCACGAACACCCAACGCAGGCGCTTTTGGATATCTTTACCCTGAAAGAAAAATTAGAAAAAATTGCGGGTTTAAATGTAACAATCATCGGGGATATTGCGCATTCACGCGTGGCGCGCTCAAATATATGGGGCCTGACTAAATTGGGCGCAAAGGTAACAGTTTGCGCACCCAGGATGCTTATTCCTCCCGGAATTGAACAGATGGGCGTAAGAGTAACCCAAGATATAGATGAAGCCCTTTCCCGCGCCGATGCGGTGAATGTTTTAAGAATGCAGTTTGAGCGCGATGAAGAAAACGCCTTCCCCAAGCAATTGGAATATTTTAAAAACTACGGTATAACGCAAGAGCGTTTGGAAAAGGCCAGAAAGAATATTATTGTGATGCACCCGGGTCCGATTAACCGCGGCATTGAGATGTCAAGCGAAGTTGCCGACGGATTAAATTCAGTGATATTAGAACAGGTTACCAATGGTATTGCGGTAAGGATGGCAGTGCTTTTTCTGGTAGCTGCGGCAAACGAGAATATAAAAAATGAAGATTCTAATTAAAAACGCAAGGGTTATTGACCCGGCGAATAATTTAGACGAAATACGCGATGTCTTAGTGGAGAATGGAAAAATAGCGCAACTGGCAAAAGATATAAAGTTAGAGGCGGATAATATCATTGATGCCAGCAACAAAATCGTTATGCCGGGAATCGTTGACATGCATGTTCATTTAAGGGAGCCCGGCAGAGAGGACAAAGAGACGGTCTCAACCGGTACAAAGGCTGCAGCTTGCGGAGGGGTTACTAGTGTCCTGGTTATGCCAAATACCCTGCCCACAATTGATTCCGTAGAAAACATAAAGTTACTGAAAGGCATTATCAAGCAGTCAGCTTATGTAAATGTATTTATTGCAGCCAGTATAACCAAAGGCCGCAGGGGCGAGGAATTAACCGATATCGCAAAATTAAAAAAGGAAGGTGCGATAGCAATTTCCGATGACGGCGCTTCTGTGGACTCCGAAATAATTTTATCTGCGGGCTTAAAAAAGGCTAAGAAAGAGGTGGTTTTGCTTATTTGTCACAGCGAAGACAAGGCGCTTTCAGCGGGCGGAGTAGTCAATCTCGGTTTTACTTCTACCCGTATGGGATTGAGGGGGATTTCTAAAGAATCAGAATACAAAAG
>JAQUAH010000153.1 GCA_028687345.1 Candidatus Omnitrophota bacterium
ATAGCACGTTATGATAAAGGAAGGCAAACTTTTATTATTGCCTTCGGAGGAGGCGTAGTTGGAGATGTAGCGGGATTCATCGCCTCTATTTATAAACGCGGGATACCCTATATACAGGTCCCTACAACACTCCTAGCGCAGGTTGATTCCAGTATCGGAGGAAAAACCGCAGTTGATTTAGCGCAGGGTAAAAACCTTGTAGGCGCCTTTTATCATCCCAGGCTTGTATTTAGTGATATAAAATTCCTCAAGACGCTAAGGATAAGACAGATAAGTTCCGGCCTTTCCGAAGGAATAAAATACGCGGTAATAAAGGACAGGCAATTATTTCTGTATCTAGAAAAGAGGTATAAAGATATCCCCGCCTTAAGGCCATCCTCTTTAGAATATATCGTTAAGGCCTCAAGCCTTATCAAGACAAATATCGTTGGATGCGATGAAAGGGAAGAGAAGGGGATAAGGACAATTTTAAATTTTGGCCATACAGTCGGCCATGCAATCGAAGCGGCCTCTAATTTTAAGGGGTATAATCATGGAGAGGCTATAGCATTAGGAATGCTTGTGGCAGGCGATATAAGCATGGAGCTAGGCCTTATAAGTGATATTGAAATTCAAAAAATAGAGAATCTAATAAAGGCGGTTGGGTTACCTGTAAAGATAAAAAATGTATCTGTGGCCGGCATAATAAATGCGCATTATCGTGATAAGAAATTTATCGGCCAAAGAAACCGGTTTGTCCTTCTTAAGGAAATCGGAGAGACTAAAATCGTAGAAAATATACCCCTGGGAGTAATAAAGCTTGCAATAAGGAAAAGGATTTAAAACTACCTCGAGCTGGTTTTCAGCTTGATTGATGAACCATCCCTTTCCAGTTCCACGTCATTTGAATTAATCCGCAAAACCCGCGCCCCGTCAATTACATCGCCTGCTTTTGCAATCTGGTTATTTATTAAGCAATAGCCTTCATCCCCGGAAGAAAAAATCCCATTGAGAACTAATGCAACAGGGGGCTCTTTCTTGGACTCAGGCGCCGAAAGGAGAGGCTTTTCTGCAGACTGAATTGCCTCTGGTTTAGGTGCGGGTATCTGCGGCAAAGTCGCTGTGGCGGGATCCGCCTGTGGCCCTTTAAACGACCCGGAAAGCCTTGACTGGTCTTGGGCTACAGGAACCTTCGGGTGCCGCAGGAAAGCAAAAAAGATATTTGCGATAAATAAGCCCAAACAGGCAGTAAATACATATAAAAGATATAGTTTTATTTTTGATTTAGCTTGCACCCGTTTATCTTTGGGTGCCACAGGAAGTTCCTTATGGCTTTCAATTTTTGGGCTTACGTCTATTGCTTTCTGAGCTTTCTTTAAAGCATCGTATATTATGCTCATCGGCACTCACCCACAAAATAACTATTCAGTTCATCGGCACATTTCGTTACGATATTCAAATCTATCGTGTTGGCCTCTGCCACAAATCCCGCCAGGAGTGCGCGGTCGCATATCATATTGATTAAACGCGGAGTTCCGCAGGAGAAATTAGAAATAAGTTCGATTGCATCATTTGTAAATTCAATCCTGTTGTTGTTAGCTGCGGCAATATTCAGGCGATGATAAATATAGCTTTTTATTTCATCCTGCTCCAGGGGAGAGATATGGTATCTAACCATTATGCGCTGTCGCAGCTGCCGGAGGTCATAGAGGTTTAAACGATGATTTAATTCCGGCTGGCCTACCAATACAACCTGCAACAATTTGTCCTTCTCGGTTTCTAAATTAGAGAGAAGGCGCACATGTTCCAAAAGGCCCGGCTTTAAATTTTGCGCCTCATCTATAATCAAAACCACGTTATTCTGGGCCTCTGACTCGCGCAATAAGAACCTGTTTAATTCCAAAATCAGGGAAAGCCTGGACTTACTTTTTGCGGCTATGCCGAAATCTTTAATTATCGCTTCCAATAATTGTATCTCTGAAAAATGCGGGTTGAGTATAAAGGCGGTTTTGACATTTTTACTTAACTGGTTGAGGAGAAAACGGCATAAAGTTGTTTTTCCTGTGCCTATTTCGCCTGTCAGTACAATTATGCCTTTCCTCTGGGAGACGCCGTATAAAAGATGAGAAAGGGCTTCTTTATGTTTCTGGCTGAGGAAGAAAAAGGTGGGGTCAGAAGTTACATTAAAAGGCCTCTCTTTTAACCCATAGAATTTACAGTACATTCATTTACCCCCTAATGTATTATAACAAAAAAAGTGGTTTTGTAAAGTTGTGACTTGCGGTTTAAAAGTTGACATAAGTAAAAATATATGTTATATTCATTTCTGTTAAAGGAAAGAAAGCCACGGTTTCCTCTTTTCTAAAAAAAGAGCGAGGATGGCACTAAATCAGGAAGAAAAAAGGTGTTTCCCCAGAATAAAGCTGAAGACGCAGTTAAAATATAAAGTCAGGGGTGTGCCTGAATGCAATAGTGCTGTCAGTGATGATATCAGTTTAGGCGGCATAGGCTTTATCAACCACTGTTTTGTTGTGCCCCAGACACACGTAGGCTTAGAAATAAATATATTATCAAAAATCATAACCCCTATTGGAAGGATTGTCTGGTCGCATCCCTTATCGCATTCAGACAGGTATCGCGTAGGGATAGAGTTTTTAGAATTTGACCCGCGCGAGAAAAACTTCCTTGCCGAATATATAGATATGCAAAGGGGGAGGCTTTAAACCGCTCCTGACAACGAAAGGAATTAGCATATGGTAGCAGAAACACCCGCACCGGAAAAAAAATCAAACTGCTTGGCCTGTAACAAGCCTATTAAAAAATTAAAAAGATATTACCGCGATGGGCAATTTTATTGTAATAAAAAGTGCTGGCGTAATTATTTAAAAAAATCTAAGGAAGAGAAAAAGTGAAAATCAAAGAATCGGAAAGAAGAAAATACCCGCGCTTAGACCATTCACTCCATATTAAGGTGGCTGCTAACGGATATGATTTCATTACTTCTACTCAAAATGTAAGCTGCGTAGGCGCCTATTGCCTGATAAATAAGTACGTGCCACCAT
>JAQUAH010000154.1 GCA_028687345.1 Candidatus Omnitrophota bacterium
TGCTCTACCGGCCTGAAACGTCTGCTAATGGACATCCAGGTCTTATTCTGGAATTCACCGGTAGCCTGGCGTGAAAGGGTGCTGTCCAGATTATTTGCCATTATTTCGGAGGGCAGGTGCGCTTTTTCGGAAGAAACGAACCCGAATTGATACATCAGAAAATATATGCTTAAGCCGAAAAGCAACCCTATTAAAATAATCATTCTTTCTCCTCTTTTATATATCCACCTTGCTAAGCTTGCGGATAAAAATTACACCTAAGATCTCCGAAATTATCGCATAGCTTAAAAGCATCTTTCCAAAACTATCCTCAAAAAAGATATCAAAAAAATGTGGGTCTGTCTTATAAACAAAAAGTGCAAAGAAAATAGGCAACAGCGACATTATCGCGCCCTGAAGCTTACCCTGCACGCACAAGGCATTAACGCGGCTGATTAATTTATTGCGCTCCTGAATGGTATTAACAAGCCGCGAAAAGGTCTCAGTAAGGTCTCCGCCGCTTTCCCGGGCTACCATCATTGATGTCACTATGATATCCAGGTCATCGGCGCGCATACGCCGGCGCAAACTCGTCATCGCACCTTCCAGCGAAACGCCCATCTGCATCTGCCGCAGCACCAAACCAAACTCCTGGTTTACAGGAGCAGGCATCTCTTCTACAACCACCTCTATAGACTGCAGCAAGCTCAGTCCTGCTTTTAGGCAGCTGGAAAGAATCATCAGCACATCTACAAGCTGGCTGGCGAATTTATTGCGCCGCATTACTTCCAAGTGCTTGATGATAAAGATGGGAATAATCAACCCTACCCCGGCTGCTCCCAAAGTTACCCATTGGTTGCGGGTCAAAAGAAACCCCACGCCGCCGCAGAAGAGAGGCACGATTATATCTATGAACATCAATTTTTTTAAGGGGATATCCAGAAACATCCGGTCAAGGGTAGGAGTAATGCTATCTATCCTTTTCCTGCGCCAGCGTTTCATAATAATCTCAAAAACAGGATAAGATAAATTGGCCAGATAGAAAACACTTCCAAAGACAACCAGTAAAATCGCTATTTTTACTAACACAAGGATTCACCCTCCTTTTGTGCGAATTGATAAGGTTTTAAGCGCCTCTCTTATTCTTCGTCGTCAAACATTACTTCGTTACTGACCCCGCCTACTGTCTCGTTACCTGTCTTGTTGCTTGTTGAATAGTCAATAGTTGTTGTGGTCGTTCCGCTCACCAGATTCTCATGGCTCAGAGAGTTACTTGTCGTAGTATAGTTGTATGTAGTATCTTCCGGATTAAACTGCTTTCCCATGCTATCTGCGCTTTCCCTTAATTTTCCTGAGAAACCTCTCTTTACATATGTCTGGGTGGCAAGCAAAGCTGCGACAATCACTCCGATTAAAATCGCGTATTCCAAAAGATTTTGACCTTTCCTTTTCAAAATGTGCTTAAACATTTATCTCCACCTCCTTAAAGTTATTTTTTCCAGCTTATACATTGAGCAAGTTGCGTTATTGCGCGTTATGAATAATCTGGTTACCTGTCCTGTTACTGAATTCTTCGGTTGTATTTCTCGTAACGTCTCCGCCGCCTGTAGCTATGGCTTCGCTTTCATTTGTCCTTGAAGTAGTGTCAAAATGGCTCTCCAGATAATAAGGATCGTACTGTTCTATTCTGCCGCCAAAAACAACAGCAGCCTCTGGATCTGAATACTCTGTAGCCTTCTTTAACCTGTCTTGCAAGCCCCTCTTAACAAAAGTCTGCATAGCTACTACTGCGCCCACGATTAACCCTAAAACAATCACGTACTCAGCTGTACTCTGTGCTTTTTTATTCAGATAAATAAACATATGTTTCACCTCCTTGGATACAATCATTTTTACTGATAATTTAAGTGACTTACCGCGTTTTGCGCTTCATTAGTCACTTTGTTAAATATGTTTCCTACGGTTGGCTTCACCACGCTTTGCGTAGCCACAATTATAGCTGCAATAATCCCCGTAAGAATAAGCAGATACTCCAAAGTGCTCTGGCCCTTGTTTCTTTTCAGTCTCATCATCTTTTCACCTCCTCTTCTCACTTCTTAAGCTATTTTCAAAACTGTTTATTAACTACTAAAATAAAAAACCGAAAACCACTCGGCTTTCGGTAACCCGGCTAACGTTTTTCGCCCTGACCCTGACGCAATAAAAATTAATTCTTCCAAATTTGAGCGAGCATTCGTCCCGTGGCTTTGCGCATCCACTTACCTCCTAAGTGGAATTGCCTTTTCGTGCCGCTTTCAATTGCAATTAAAATATAACATTATTAAATATTAGTGTCAAGAATATTTCGCGCTTGAAAGAAAACGTTTTCTATAACAGGAGCCACAGCCTCATCCCCTTATCGGACTCAACTTCTCTTTCATTGGCCCGGGCTATGGCGTATTGCAGGTCTTTCAAATAACTTATGCCCTGCGGGGGCTTAAAGATTGCTTTTACACAGTCTTTTTCTTTCTTTAAAATTGCTTTTAAATCATAAAAATGCTCTTTCATCGTCGGGAAACTTGCCTCTTTATATTTCGCGGGTAAAAAATACCGGCGCACAAACAAATCTAAAATCTTGAGGTATTCAAGAAATACTGTCTTTGCGTCAGAGGTCTTTATCGCCTCTAAAGCCGTGTTCTCCGTCGAGAAAACCCCTTGTGAGCCACCCAGATAAGAGAAAACTTCGAGCTTTTGCCTGTAATCCTGCAACCCCTCTTCCAGGTTGGGCCAGCGGTTAAGATATAAATTTAACATATTTCCCGGGTCAGTAACATACTCGGAGGAGTTGCTTACAATAAGCAAACGCGGCTTCTCAAGAGGAGTGGTTTTCAGGGCGTATCCTCTTAATGTAACTCTTTGCTGTATAATAGGTTGTAGCAATTCAATCTCTATTTGCGCCAGATAAAATTCTTTATTCAGTGGCGCAAAAAATAAAGGTTTAAACTCACCCACCTTCTTTAGATTACGATACGCCAGGAATTGACATGGCCAGAGGCCAAAAACAAAAAAGC
>JAQUAH010000043.1 GCA_028687345.1 Candidatus Omnitrophota bacterium
AATGGTACGTATGGCGCATCTGGCTATTATCGGTTCGCATTCAGTTAACGGCGTTTCCCAGCTGCATACAGAGCTTTTAAAGACCAGTATCTTTAAAGATTTCTATAAAGTTTTTCCGGAAAGGTTTAACAATAAAACCAACGGTATCACGCAAAGGAGGTGGCTGCTTCAGGCAAACCCCAGGCTCTCGGATTTAATTACGCAAACAATAGGCGACGGTTGGGTAACCGATTTTTACGAGCTAAAGAAATTACTTAATTTTATTAACGAACGCTCTTTTTGCCAGAAATGGCAGGAAGCCAAGAGAAAAAATAAGATAGCCCTGGCAAATTATATATATAAGAATACAGGCATAGCTGTTAATGCAGAATCTATGTTTGATGTGCAGGTAAAACGTTTCCACGAATACAAGCGGCAATTATTATTTGCATTTTACATCATTGCGCAATACCTGAAGCTTAAGAATGATCCTAATGCATCCTTTGTGCCCCGTACCTGCATTTTAGGAGGAAAGTCAGCCCCCGGGTATTTTATGGCAAAACTGATTATTAAATTTATCAATAATATTGCCGAGATAATCAATAAAGATAAGGATATCCAAGATAAACTAAAAGTAGTGTTTTTGGAAGACTACCGCGTATCATTGGCTGAGAAAATATTTCCCGCAAGCGACCTGTCAGAACAGATTTCTGCTGCCGGCACAGAGGCATCCGGCACCGGTTGCATGAAATTTATGGTTAATGGAGCGCTTACCATCGGCACTTATGATGGCGCCAATATTGAAATCGCCGAGGCCGCAGGAGAAGAGAATATCTTTATTTTTGGTTTGCGTATAGATGAGATTAATCAATTGAGGCGTGCAGGATACAACCCCAAGCTTTATATAGAGAGAACCCCCATCTTAAAAGAAATAATAAGCCTCATCCAGAACAACTACTTTTCTCCTTTGGAGCGCGATATATTCCGTCACATCAGTGAACATTTGATTTATTCTGATACCTATTTTCTCTGTGCAGATTTTGATGCATACTGCGCAGCACAGAATAAGGCGGCGCAACTTTACGATGATAGGAATAACTGGACTAAAAAGTCTATTATAAACGTAGCCAAATCCGGAAAATTCTCCAGCGACAGGACAATAAAAGAATATGCGCATGATATATGGGGCGTGCCTGTAAGGTTACGATAAACGCAATATCCTAATAGATAGCTTATTTTTTAGGGCAGTCCAGTTCAAAGTAATATTATATGAAAGGAGGAAACGTGAAGAGAAAGCTGTTTTTGTCGGCGTTGTGGCTGGTATTGTTTTTCTGTGCCGTAGCCGCGTTTGCAGAGGAGCTTCCGGAAGAGAAGATAATTGAGGTGGCTACCATCGCGGCCAGAGAAAAAGGGTTTGCTATTGAAGAAGCGGTTATAGTTTACGACCAAAACGGAGAACGCTGGTGTGAAGTTCTCGGGGCGGCTGCAGTTGAGGATACCTCGTCAAATCAAGGCATACTTAAAAAAGGTTTTTTGAAGAATTACCGCATAGTTCTGTTTGACTTCAAAGAGCCGATTAAAGATGCCTGGGTATTTATAGATAAAGATACCACAGAGATACTCGAGGTTTACCAGCAGCCCTAACCTTAAAGGTCCGCCTTTTAGTTAAGTAATTTATAGATAGGCCCGCAAGGACATTGCGGGCCTATCAGGGAGATAAAGGAGGTATAAGAATGGCAGATTTTAAAAGTTTATTCCAGTCCGCTGACTGGAAGACCGAGAAACACGTTCCGGTAATCGAGGCTCCGGATAAAGTAAAAAAAGGAGAATTTTTTAAAGTCACGGTAACAGTAGGGAAAGAAATCGCTCACCCCAATAAAACCGAACACCACATAAGCTGGATTGAGGTATACTTTCACCCGGAGGCTGAGAAGTTTCCCTATCAGATTGGCCGCATTGAATTCTGGGCTCACGGCGCTTCGGTCCAGGGGCCGGATACAAGTTCTGTATATACGCATCACGAAGCAGGATTGAGTTTTAAAACCGAGAAGCCGGGAGTAATTTATGCCTCCAGTTACTGCAATATCCACGGGTTATGGCAGAATAGCAAAGAATTGAAAATAGAATAGAGTCGACCGGATTTCGCTTGAAACTTGCCGCAATCGGTGGATAATAAGGTGCAGGAGGTGATTAGAATGGCAAAATTCTTAATGCTGGGTAAGTATTCTGCGGAGGCGATAAAAGGGATTACTGCCGAACGCACAAAGAAAGTGACAGAGACGATTGAAAAAGCCGGCGGAAAAGTAAATTCTATGTACGCGTTACTGGGTAAATATGACCTGGCTTTCGTGGTAGATTTTCCCGGAATGGCTGAGGTGCTTAAGGCATCAGTGGCACTTACTAAGTTGACAGGGATCGGATTTACCACCTCTGCCGCTATGAGCGTAGAAGAGTTTGACAAAATAATAGGATAATTTCCACTTCCTAAAATAACTCAAATAAAGGGTGCTCGGAAAAGAGCGCCCTTTTTCTGTCTTGTTTGTACGTATCTATTTAAGTTAGCCATCCGCAATCTGCATTCCTTTTAACTTATAAATATTGAAACCTTTTAACTAAAAAATCATCTAAATATAAGGAAGAAGAAGATGGCTAAGAAAATACTTATTTTAACATTATTATCTGCATTAATTTTTGCCCTATTAATTGTTTTGGGGCTGAGGGAGGAAGCTATGGGTAGCGCGCAGGATAAAGAATTAGCGACTTTTGGTGCAGGGTGCTTCTGGGGTGTTGAGGCAGCATTTCAACAGGTAAAGGGTGTCAAATCAACCACAGCAGGCTTTATGGGCGGAAGACTTAAAAACCCCGCCTATGAAGATGTATCTACCGGTAAAACAGGGCATGCTGAGGTCGTGCAGCTTGAATATGATCCACGCCAGGTTACGTATGAAAAACTGCTTGAGGTATTTTGGAGCATACATGACCCGACTACTCCCAATAGGCAGGGCCTTGATGTAGGCACTCAATATCGCTCAGTGATTTTTTTTCATACTCCTGAACAGGAGAGAGCTGCCCGGTTTTCAAAGGAGAATTTAGAAAAGTCAGGTAAATTCAGACGTCCAATCGTAACGGAGACTCTTGCGGCACAGGAATTCTATAAAGCAGATGAATATCATCAGAAATACTACCAGAATCGGGGCATGAAACCTGCATGTCATATTCCTTCGTAATGGTACTAAAAAATACTTGAAAAAACAATGCGTGGATGTATAATATTTGTATAATTTGAAAAGGAGTTTTATATGTGCTCGACATGCGGATGCAGAAATAAACCCAAGCCTAAATAGGCTTTACCTGCTGAGTTGACATCTGGCCCGTAACTTTTGTTACGGGCTTTTTTGTTGATTAGGCATTTTTGATAAAGGTACGTTTCAGGGAGTCCTTGAGCCTGCCTTTTTGTTTTTCCCTGATGATGACGCCTAAGAGGATACGGGGAGAGGCAAGGAAGAGGGAGAGTATTTCTTTGAAGGTAAAGAACTTGACGATAAAAATATTCTTCCACAATATTTTTACAAACCTGGAAGGAGTATAAAAAGAAAATTTTATTTTTTTGCCTATCTTTTTTAAAGCAGCATGGCTGTAGGCATCGGAATAAAGCTCTCCTTTTTCGGTAACATGGTAACCGGGCGTCTTTTGCGCAAGTTCCATTAAGGGAGAAAACTTTTCAATCCTGAGTTTATTGCAGGTAATGGCATCAACGCCGATTTCCTTTGCGAACTGCGCAATATAAAACATCTCTTCTTCGGTTTCACCGATATTCCCGTAGATAAAATAACCGTTGTAAAAAATAGGGTATTTACGAAGGACTGCAAAGGATTTGCGGATAGTCTCTTGAGTAAAACCTTTATTTAGCTGTGTGAGTATCCAGTCATGCGGAGACTCTATTCCGATCAGGAGCGCCTTAAAACCTGCCTTAACAATTTTCGTAAGTAAACCCGGATATTCAGCGATATCAAGCCGCGCCTGGGCCAGGAAGCGTTTTTTTATTTTCCGTTCGATGAGCAAATCGCAGATTTTTTCTGCCCTTCGGGGGTCGGTAAAGAAGTTGTCGTCGCTAAAAAGCACTACCCCTGCCTTTAATCCCTGTATTTCACTGACCACGGATTCGATATTGCGTGCGGCATAATTTCTTTTTTGCCCTAAGGGGTTCAGACTAAAAGTGCAGAATTTACAATTAAAGGGGCAACCCCTCGCGCTTAAAACAGCATCAAAAGTTAAATTCGCCACCTTTATCCCGTTTACTGCCAGGGCATAATCATTGCGGCGCAAAGACCGGTCAGGGATAACCAGGTTGTTGACGTCGGGAAAGGCGCGGTTTGGATTATGTTTTATCCGGCCGTTTTCCCTGTAAGAAATTCCCAGGATGTTTTCTAAGGGCACATCTTGCAGGATTTCCTTAATTGTGTCTTCGCCTTCTCCTCTGACGATGATATCTATAGTGGGGCAGGCGTTAAAAAGTTCTTCTACTTTTTCAGTGGCCTTATAACCGCCTACCACCAGAGGTATATTCTTGGGCATACGGTTAAGCATTTGGCAGATTTCTTCAAACTGCCTGTCCCAGCCGATAGTGACGCAAATAATATCAACCGAGCCAGATATGAAGGCAAGGAGCTTGTTTATATCGGCTAAATCGTTTTCATAACGTAAATCCAAAAGCGTAATCTTATCTACGAAGCCCTTAGCGCTTGTGGCCACATATTCAAGGCCTATGGGCGGAAAGAGCATCATCGTATTTGTTGCATTGCGCTCTATATATGGATTTAGGAATAAAGCGTGGCTGTATTTAATCTCAATCCTCCTTTATGACTGGTAAAACCAGATAAATACCTTACCACTAAATTACAATTTAAGCAACCTTAAAAAAGCCCTGACATTTAGATTCGTGTTGCAAATATTTTGCTTTAGCGATACAATATATGTATATTTAAGGCTATGCCAGTAGTCAAAGATGAAAAGAAAGGAGTGTTCCAGATGAAAAAGATTTTAAAAATAATTTTTGTAGTCATACTTTGTCTTTTTATCCTTTCTCTTTTGAAAGACCAGGTAATAAAATATGTGGTTTCAGCTGTCACAACCGGTGTTACGGGAACAAAGACACAAATAGGCAGCTTCTCCTTCGGTATATTAAGACACTCGGTTCGTATACGCGATTTCAAGATACATAACCCTAAAGGTTTTTCAAACGCAGTACTGATAGATTTAGGAATAATTAATGTTGATTACGATTTATCTTCAATCATCAAAGGCAAGCTTCATTTGCGGCGTTTAGATATCGATTTAAAAGAGTTATGCTTAGAAAAGGACAAAGAAGGCAAATTAAATGTTGATTCACTTAAAATTATTGAGCAACAAAAAGAGACTCAAGACAAGAAGTCAAAGCCCGTCAAGCAAGTGCCGATGCAGATTGACTTGCTTAATTTGCAGCTGGGCAGGATAATTTCCAAAGATTACAGCATAGGAAAAGAACCGTCTGTAAAAGTATACGACATTTATACCTCAAAGTCGTATAAGAACATAACCAGTGCCAACCAGCTAGCAGCGCTTATTATATCTGAGCCGATGAGGCAGGCCGGAATAAAAGGCGCTAAGATTTACGGCATATCAACTTTAGCAGGAGTGGGGATGCTCCCGATTACGATTGCGGCAACATTTGCCGGTAAAGATAGCGCGCAGCGGGATTTTAATCTAAGCGTTGCTAATTTGTATGAAGTAAGTTTGGCTGTTTTAAAACGCACCGGAAAAGTCAATAAAGAAAATAAGGCAACGGGCGTTATTGAGGCTAATGTAAACGGCGCGAGTATAACAGTTAAACTTAAAGAGAAAACAGCCAATGTAACCCAGGCAACGGTTTCGGCAAGAAAACTCATGCTTCCTAAGCCTGAAATTGCAAGCGGTATTCTTTATAGGATTTCCGAAGAATTAAAATAAATATTAAAGGATGCAAAGGAGGGCAGAAATGTTTAAGAAAATCGCTGTATTTATCTTTTCCGGTTTATTACTGACTAATATTTATGGCTGCTTATTATTAGCGGGCGCAGCTGGCGGGACAGGGACTGCAGTCTGGCTTTCGGGAAAATTAACTCAGGAAGTAAATGCGCCGCTTGACAATGCGGCTAGGGCTGCCAAGGTAGCTTTAAAATCGCTTCAATTGGAGGTAGCAAAGGAAACTACAGAGCAGAATGTCGTTCAGATTATAAGTAAGTACAGCGACGGAAAGACTATCTGGATAGATATACATAGGATTACAGAGGCAAGTTCGAAGATTGAGGTGCGCGTAGGTGCGGTGAGCAGCGATAAAGAAGCTGCAGATAAAATTTTAAAAAGAATTATACGGTATTTGTAAAAAGAGTATCAATACTGGCAGGATAAGGGCGATTTTAAAAGGAGGTTGATATGGGAGTAGAAGACTTAAAAGGTAAGTTAGTGCTTTTTAAACTCTCCGAAGAAATAAAAGGCGACCTCTCCCTTTTTCAAATTTATAAAGATGAGTTATGGGCATTAGTAACAGGAATCGATGATCTGGGAATCTGGATAGAGAACCCCGCATATGAACTCGGGGTTTGGTGGGACGAGAAAGGCGATTTAATCCCGCCCAACAAACAGGTAAAAGAGAAGGTTAGGGCCAACATATTTATCTCCTGGCGCTTTATAAAAGCACTGATGAGCGTTGATGATAAACGTTTCCAGAGAGAAAGAAATGAGCGACTTCCCGGGTTTCAAGTTTATAGATAAAAATGCGGCCCAATTTCTTCTGCCATCATAAGATACCGCTGTTAATTTTACTAATCTTTCCTTTATTATTGGCAGGTCAAATGATTGAGCCCAAAGGGGAAACTAAAAAAATCCGTATTTTCAACGCAATTACAGGTAAGGTAGAGGAAGTAGATAAGGTATATAAGAGCGATGCGGAGTGGAAAAAGCTGCTTACGCCGCAGCAGTATGAGGTTACCAGGCGCAAAGGCACAGAGAAGCCTTTTAGCGAATTCTGTGAATTCCCCAAGGAAGGAGGGCTGTGCAGGTGTGTTTGTTGCGGCACAGACCTTTTTAGCGTAGAGACTAAATTTGAATCAGGCACAGGCTGGCCGAGTTTCTGGCAGCCGGTTTCCGAGTTAAATATAAGAATCCGGGAAGATAATAGTTTTGGTATGCACAGGACAGAAGTGCTCTGCAGCCGTTGTGACGCGCACCTTGGGCATGTCTTTGATGACGGGCCTGCACCCACGCATAAACGCTACTGTATTAATTCTCTTGCGCTAAAATGTATTAAAATGCCTGCAAAACCAGAAGCAAAAAATGAATTTAACCTGCAAATCCATTTCCAGGAAGGATTTTATTCGGGAGATTTAATACAGCTTTTCCTTGACGGCAAAATGATTTTTGAACAGAGGCTACGTACAAACCTTGCAATTGGTTTTGCCGGGAGTACGAAAAGTATCGTAACGGATAAAAACCACGTTGCTATTGAGATAAAAATACCGGAAAAAAATATAAGCCGTAAATTTGATATCGATTTAACAAAAGGCGCTAACATAGGGATAAGTGCTTCCAACCGCGGAGTTGAATTAACAGGAGAATTCGAGATTACCCAGCAGAAGGAAGGATTCGGTTACGATTAATTCAGCTTGACAAATAAGTAAATAATGATATAATTATTAAAAGTAAAGATTAGAAGTCTTGGACCGCAAAGTGGGGCAACTAACCTTTGCGGTTTTTTATTTCAAAACAGAAAGGAGTACCAAGATGCATAACGGAAAGATTAAGAAGTTAGTCCGCGAGCGCGGGTTTGGATTTATCAGCGATACGGACGGAAGGGAAGTATTTTTTCATCGCAGCAGCGTAGTTGATACCCAATTCGATGCCCTAAACGAAGAGCAGGATGTTGAATTTGATATAGAAAAATCAGAAAAAGGGCCGCGCGCCATCAATGTGCGCGTTGTTAAGCAGCAGTAATTTCGAATTATGAAGATTATATTTATTGAGCCTCACTCATCCAAGGCAAATGTATACAGTAAATTGCATATGCCTTTATTGGGGCCCATATATCTGGGGACCATTCTTAAAAACTCAGGGCATGAGGTAGAAATCTATAATGAAGATATATACAAGCCTGACTATTCTAAATTAAGCGCAGATTTAATAGGCATTTCCATCTTAACCTCCGTTGCTAAGCGCGGATATGAGATAGCCAAAAAATTTCCCAAAGAAAAAGTAGTTATCGGAGGAGTCCATGCCAGCCTCCTGCCGCAGGAGGCCTTAAGATTTGCCAGGCAGGTAGTTATCGGAGAGGCAGAAGAGGTGATTGTCTCGGTGGCTGAAGGAAAAATAAAAGACGAGATTGTTTACGGCAGGCCTATACAAGATTTGGATTCTTTGCCCCATCCGGATTTTTCTTTAGTTAAAGGAATAAAGTTACCTTCTGCGATTATGCCTATTTCTACTTCCAGGGGATGCCCCTTTGACTGCAGTTTTTGTTCTGTGACAAAGATTTTCGGACGCAAATACCGTTTCCGCAGCGCTGAAAATGTAATAGCAGAGTTATTATCAAGGGAGAAAAAACAATCGTTTTTCTTTTGCGATGACAATTTTACCGCTTATCCGAAACGCACAAACAGATTATTGGAACTGATGTTAAAAAATAAGATTAACGGCTGGTCTTGCCAGGTGCGTTGTGACGCGGCAAAAGATGAAGGGTTGTTAGAGATGATGGCTAAGGCAGGCTGTTCCGTGGTCTGCGTAGGGTTTGAATCAGTTAACCATAAGACACTCCAGGCTTACCAGAAGAAACAGAGTGTCAGTGATATTATCCACGCCATACGCGCATTCCATAGAAAAAAAATCAAGATCCATGGGATGTTTGTTTTAGGCTCAGATAATGACAATGAAAAAACCATATGGGATACACTTAAGTTTGCGATAAAGCAAAAGATAGATACCCTTCAATTGACAATACTTACCCCTTTCCCGGGGACTAAGGTTCATGAAGAGCTACAGATGCAAAAGCGGATTTTTAGCAGGGATTGGGAACTTTACGACGGGCAGCATATTGTTTTTAGCCCTAAGTTATTATCCGCAAAAGCATTACAGTTAGGCGTAATCCGTGCCTATGTCGAATTTTATTCTCTTTCCAGGTTTTTTTCTCTGCTTTTGAAGCTGCGCTTTAGAAATGCAATGTTCCGTTTTATGGGCCATTTGATTATCAAGGATTGGATAGGACATAATCGTAAGATGCATTGGTTGCGGCAGCCGGCTTGATTCAAGCTAATTTATTTGGCAGTATAAGGCGAGTTTGTATTCAAACCACCCATTATTGCCAACCCCGCCATTTTTAAATTTAATGATATTTTGTATTCTGCATTAAGATTAAAATTCACTCTTGAGATAATCAAAGAACATTGTATAATAATCTTCATGGCTTTCTCTTTAGGAGGCATAGGCGCAGGTTAACCATGGATAATAAAAGGGTGGTAGTTACCGGTTTGGGTATAATCAGCCCAAATAGCGGCATAGGAAAAGATTCTTTCAGTGAAGCAATATTCAACGGAATATCCGGGATTAAGCCAATTTCTTTATTTGATACCTCAGCTTTCAAGGTCCATACTGCCGCAGAAATACAGGATTTCCGGGCGCAGGAAATTTTAGGGCCGCAGGGCCTGCGTGTTTTAGACCGCAGCGCAAGGTTATTATGTTCTGCCACGCTTTTAGCGCTGCAGGATGCAGGGGTAGAGATTAAAGAAGACAATTCACGCAACATTGGCCTGGTAGCAGGAAACACTTTAGGAAGCCTTAAGAGTATCTGTGATTTTGATAAAGTAGCCATAAAAGACGGTCCGCAGTATGTCAATCCTTCCCTATTTCCCAATACGGTCATTAATGCCCAGGTCAGCCACGCTTGTATAAGGCTTAACATTAAAGGTTTTAACGCTACCATCTCTACAGGCTTCTCGGCAAGCCTTGATGCGATTAATTATGCCCTAAATTTTATTAAATTAGGCAGGAAAAATATCATATTAGCCGGAGGAGTTGAAGAATTGTGCATGGAAACTTTTCTGGGATTTCATAAGATTGGGTTGTTGGCGGGGCTTAAAAAGGGAAGTGTTGAATTATCATGTCCTTTTGACAAGAGAAGAAACGGAATTATATTAGGTGAAGGCTCCTGCGTATTGATGTTAGAGGATTTAGAATCCGCCTTAGAGCGTAACGCTCATATTTATGCCGAGATTAAAGGATATGGTACATGTTTTGAAGCATACCACCCTGGTCAGCATAATTCTAGCGCTGCCGGCTTAAAAGAAGCGATGCAGTCTGCGCTAAAGAAGGCAAAAATTAAACCTCAGGAAATTGACTATATTTGCTCAGGCGCTAATTCAACAGTAAACTTAGACGCAATGGAAGCTAAGTGCATAAAAGAAGTTTTTGCGGATTCTTTTAATTCACTGCAGGTTAGTTCGCTAAAATCCATGATTGGCGAATCTTTCAGCGCCTCAGGCGCTCTGCAAGTAGCAGCGGCAGTCTTGGCTATAGAAAGGCAGATGATCCCGCCTACGATTAATTACGAAGAAAAAGACGAATCTTGCGATTTATCTTATGTTACGCAGGCACGCGCCTGCCGGGTCAATAATGCAATGGTAAATGCATTTGGCCTTGGTAGCGGCAATTCAAGTTTAATTATTTCTAAATTTTTTAATTGATTAATTGATACATTATGTGTATACTACAACCCAAGCTGCTACGGAGGGGATATGCAAGACATAGAAAGTGAAGTTCGTAATTTAATAGCCGAAGTTTTAGAAAAAGACCCAGCAGAAATAAAAGCGGATATGCGCCTGGTAGAAGACCTGGGCATGGATTCATTAAAGGCTTTAGAGGTCTTGGTTGCAGTAGAAAAAAAATATAAGATTACTATTCCGGAAGAAAAATTACCCGCATTAAATACCTTAGATGCAACCGTTGCCATAGCCAAAGAATTCTTGGCGAAAAAAGAAAACAATCTTTCCCAACCCTAATCCTAGAGACAGTATGGAAAAGCGCGTAGTAGTTACGGGCGTAGGAGTCGTTTCTTCAATTGGCACGGGAAGGCATAATTTCTGGGATGCTTTGATAAAAGGTAAAAGCGGGATTGCCGAAATTACCTCTTTTGACACCTCTAATTTTCCCGTGCATTACGGGGCAGAGATCAAAGATTTCCAGCCGCAGGAATTATTCCCTAAAAGAAAAACAACTAAAATAGGCAGGGCTTCTTCTCTTGCTCAGGCCGCAGCGAGGCTGGCCTTGGAAGACGGCCGGATAAATCCAGAAGACCTGGTAGAGAAGAGAATCGGCGTTTGCCTGGGTACAACCATGGGCGAGTCGCAGATAATCGAAAAATTGAATTCAACTTTGGTCAACCAGGGTATAGAGGCGGTTGATTACCGGTTAATACCGCAGTCTCCTTCCAGTGTAATCTCTGTTAACTTAGCCCTAGATTTAAAATTTAGAGGGGCTAACCTCGTTATTTCAAATGCCTGTGCTGCCGGTAATTTTGCCATTGGATATGCATATGATTTGATAAGGTTAGGCGAAGCAGAGATGATGCTGGCAGGCGGGGTAGATGCTTTTTCAAAACTGGCCTTTACTGGTTTTAGCCGTATGTTTGCAGTAGCGCCTGAAAAATGCCAGCCCTTCGATAAAAATCGCAAAGGAATGATGGTGGGAGAAGGCGCGGGCTTAGTAATCCTTGAATCATTGGATGATGCGTTAGCCAGGGGTGCCGAAATTTATGCTGAAGTATTAGGATACGGCCTTAGCTGTGATGCGCATCATATAACCGCTCCGTATTCTCATGGCATCAGGGAGGCGATTGAAGGGGCGCTTTGCGAAAGTAAAATTTCTCCTTTTGATGTAGATTATATTAGCGCTCACGGCACAGGTACGGTTGCAAATGATAAGGAAGAGTGCTTGGCAATCAAACAGGTATTCAGAGAAAATTACAAGAAAATTCCCGTCAGTTCCATAAAGTCAATGATAGGGCACAGCATGGGGGCATCCTCTGCTATTGAAGCAATCGTTTGCTGTTTAGCCATTAAATATGAGATTATCCCGCCCACGATTAACTACGAAACCCCGGACCCCGAATGCGATATTGACTGCGTACCGAACATTGCGCGTAGTCGTAAAATAAATATCGCCTTAAATAATGCCTCTGCTTTCGGAGGGAATAATTACTGCCTGGTAGTGAAAAGATATGCTGCGTAAGGGACAATCCGCAAGTTTTTTATTCTTTCGTTAATCTTCTTAAGGTAGGGG
>JAQUAH010000155.1 GCA_028687345.1 Candidatus Omnitrophota bacterium
CATCTCCTCCAGTGTCACGATATCCAGGTTACGCCTGTCTACAATCCTAGAGCTAAGCTTCATAATAGAGTGGGTTCTTAGGTAGTAGCGCAGGTCTTCAGGGCTGACTTTGGGGCTTATGTAGAGACCCTGCACCTCATGAAGTATGGCTTCAGGCTGTGTATTCTCTAACTGTAGCATGAGGCCAGCGAGGCGTAATCTATCCATATGGGAGAGGGCATTAAGAAGTTCGGTGGTATGGCGTGTATCTGAATGGTCAAAGACCCTGATGTCAACACTGGCGCATAGCTCAGAGAGGCTTCTTTTTTTGCTGGTAGCTCTGTGCAGGAGATTGGCCAGTTTTAAGGCGCGGCTGTCACGGGAGTGTAACCTGGCGCTCCTTAAGTAGAGGTCTTCTTCGGTCTTGTAATAGGCAAGCTTAGTTCTTAGGTCCCTGGCCCTGCCTCTTTGCCAGCCGAAGTTAAGCACCGCTCCTTGCCGGTCGCCGTCAAAGAACTGGGCATAGGCCCAGGGGGAGCCGGGAACTTGATGGGGTTTGACTGCGCCGATATTGATATCAATAGGATGATGCACATTATAGGTGCCTTCCCTGGTTAAGGCAGTGCTCTGGAGTTGTCCGCCGATAAAGATGAGGCCTGTCTTAGAGTAGTAACGGTAGAAATAGTCGCCTTTTCCACCACCCTGGGCTTCACCGACAATGTCTGATTCGCTAAAGACTGTATTATCAGGGATCTTTACGTCGCCTCTGGAGGTATCTATTTCAAGATAGCTATTCTCTACGGTGATATTGCTGCCAAAGGTAAGAGTACCTCTTCCTTTGGCAATTATGGCAGTATTGGCATTGATTCTTATCGGGCCGCTTAGCTTGATATTGCCACGTAAGACTGCCTCTTCATGGACATTGATATTGTGTTCTGGTATTGCCTGGCCAAAGAGGCCAAGGTATAAGGCACGGCTAAGCGGGTCTTTGCTTGAGACTGCAATATCAAGGGCGTTCTTTGATTCCCTGGGCGTGCCGACATCATTCCAGAGAGGTACATGCGCGCAGACTAAGGCTCCACCTGCAGCATCCTTGATAAGTTGAGCTCTCCTGTAGAGCTCCATCCACTCAGCTTTGGTGTAGACATCTGCGCCCTTAACGGGTTTCTTCTTGCGGTCCTGCCAGGCTGTGCGCCATTCATCAGCACTCACAGTCATGGGGGTAAGCAGGTGCGTAGACCAGTCAAAAGGCTCCTGGTCGCGCTGGGCCTTGGTGGTTTCCTTCTCCCAGATATCTCTGTACTGGGTATAGATGAGTTCAGCGATGCGTCTTGAGAAGAGGAAGTAGAAGCTGTTTAAGAAGCTGTGAGAACGCTCTCCAGAGACAAGCTCTTCTATCAATTGATGGGCGCTGGAGGTCTTTGGCTCACTATTTAATCTATTCAAGGTATAAGCATCAATCCACTGGTCATCGGTAAGGCCGTCATGGACGCCTTTTTGACTGTAGAGCTCAAGCCACGCTGTATCAGGAATAAGGCAAGGCAATACTAAATATGTTAGAGGGTCATCGTGGTAGGCTCTGTTTAAATCATCTATAGTAGTTCCCATTCTCTTGGCAAGCTCGGCAATGAAGGCATTGGGCCTGGCGTGGTTGCCTGTATCATCCCTGGTAAGCGGGTAGCCTGCCTCTTCAATGGCATCAAATAGTATATTCTGTATCATAGGAAAGAGGAGGGCTTTTTCATTGAAGCGCTTGACTGTACGTTCAGCCCTGCGGCTCATTTGACCAAAGCTGGGGCCCCAGCGCTTGAGGTTCTCAAGGCTGTTACGCAGGGCCTGCCATTTAAGGGCGTATAAGTAGAAGCCATACCTGGAGTCATAGGCATCAATAGTATGCTTGGAAGGAAGCATGACATTATCTGCAGGGGCGACAAAGAACCATTCACCGTACATTTCTTTCTGGATAAGGCCGGCAACCAGGGCTTTGACCTGCTCAATGTTCTGCTCACAAAGGGTCCTTCCATAGAGGTAGACCTCACCCTTGATATTGCCGCTTGAGATGGTCAGAAAAGCGTCTCTACTTCCTACACCTGCATTGAGGCTTAGGATGTGCACGATGATTTTCTTGTTATCTTTGGCTTCCTGGTCACGGCTACGCACAGCCAGGCCGTCTTGACCATTCAGATACACATCTAAAAGGTGGTAGATACCTGAGCCTGAGCCCTGGTCTTTTACTTCAGGCAAGGTATAGACGCCTCTAAAGCGGTGCTGGCCAAGGGTTGTTGCAGCTGGGCCTATGGCAAACATCACCGAAGTATTATCTTGATAGTCGCGCTCTATCTCAACCCTGCCTGCCTCACCAACTTTTTCTACGATGGTCATGGCTGCATCAACCTCTACTACCCCGCTCTCAATGGCTCTTGGCACATCTTCATTCATCACCTTAAGCATGGAGAAGCTGGCAAGCAGGTCCTGTGCTTCAGGCTTGCCGTGATAAATACTGCTTAACTCTTCCTGCAAGGCAGGGTCCTGGGTCTGGCTATAGGCATAGATAAGCAAGCCTACCATGTGTTCGCGGATGAGTGAAATTACTACCTTTGCATCGCTGTCATGGTCAAAGCTTGAGACGAAGCGGTCATGGACATGTTTTGCTTCATGGAGGAGGAGGTTGGCAATGACTGAGATGGGTGCTGCGTGGGTGGTTAGATAAGTGATGAGCCGATAAGGAATCAGGCCGTAGGTATCACCTTCATGCTCTACTGTTGAGGCAAGGACAAACTTCTGCTCTGAGGCATACCAGAGGTAGTGCGGTGGAGCGCGGCTGGTGATGTCTGAATCAGGCATCATGAAGAGAAAATCGGTATCCTGGATGAGCTGGGCTGAGGCAAATTCATGCTCATCAATGAAGTATTTGACTGAAGCGGCTATTGCCTGGCGCATGCGGTCATCAGGTTCATGAATCCTTCCTTGCTCAAAGGCAGCATCAATTGCCTGCTTGATGGGAGCGTTGTCTTGGGGGGTGATGCCGCGGGAGAGATG
>JAQUAH010000044.1 GCA_028687345.1 Candidatus Omnitrophota bacterium
AAAATTCCAGAGGCAATAAAAAAGATGAGTTAGCGCCGGCGTAGCTCAGTCGGTGGAGCAGCTGTTTTGTAAACAGCGGGTCGGGGGTTCGATTCCTCTCGCCGGCTTCATATAAAAAATGGTAGATAAAACACAAATTCAAGCACTTTATTGGGATAAAAAATACACGATTAAAGAGACCGCTAAGAAATTAGATATTTCTTTTTGGATGCTTTATAATCTGATGAATAAATACAAGATTAATCGTAGAGACAGTTCGCAAGCAGGTTATAATTATAATAAGATAAAACCGCAATTTGAAATAAAGCAGAATTTATCTATTGCTGAAGAGAAATTAAAAGTAGCGGGTATTATGCTATATTGGGCTGAAGGGACACTGAAAGGCCGGACAATAGATTTTGTTAATAGTAGTCCAGAAATGATAAGAATATTTTTAAGATTCCTGAGAGAAATATGCGGAATAAAAGAAGAAAGATTAAAAGTATATCTTTATAGTTATTCACAGCATAATTTAAGAAAATTGAAGTCTTATTGGCATAAGGTAACTGAAATACCTCTTTCTCAATTTACTAAACCATACATAAGAGAGAGTAATTCTAATTTAAGTAATAGAAAATTATCTCATGGATTAGTTCATATTAGATATAATGATAGCCGTTTGCTTGCTCTAATTAAAACTTGGATACAAAATTATATATATGGGCAGGTACCCAAGTGGCCAAAGGGGGCAGACTGTTTAAAAAGCAGCGCTTCGCTTAAAGGCGAGGTGGAAAAGTAGGTGAATTCAGGGGACCCCTCATGCCATGAGGGTAATCCTGAGCCAAGTCCGCCAAAGTTGTTGGCGGAAAGGTGCAGAGACTAAGCGCCTACTACCTAAAGCCAAAAGTGGCTAAGGTAATGAGATAGTCCAAGCCTCAGGGTAACCTGAGGGCACTTGAAATCTGCTGCACTTGTGCTTCAGAGGTTCGAATCCTCTCCTGCCCACCAGAATTTTCCGACAAGGAAAATTCTGGTGGCACTTGAACGAGCGTAATCGCCGCAGTCCTGCGTCCTACGGACGCAGGATAATTCACTTATGTGAGATAGCTAGTGAATTAACAAGGGCGATAGCGAGTGAAAGTGCATATGACATTTTCCAGTCCCTCGGTCTTGCGACCTCGGGATAATTCACTGATATGTGATAGCGAGTGAATTAACAAGCAAGATTTTAATGGCACTAAAGCGACCGTTGCGAGGCGAGTGCGTAGCGAAAGCGAAGCCTCCCCGAAGGGGACAAGCCGAGCAGGGAGCGTAGTGCCTGAAAGAAAAATCGCGGGAGTAGTTCAGTGGTAGAACAATAGCCTTCCAAGCTATATATGGGGGTTCGATTCCCCTCTCCCGCTTGGAAAATAGAAAGGCAAACAATGGAAACCTTTGGACAAGAAACGGATAAAGTATTCTGCAGGCTACTTGAAAATGCGGATGTATTTGCGTTATATTTAGATGTCCGCGGGAGGATAATCTTATTTAATAAAAAGATAGAAAATATTGTTTCAGAAAAAAGAGAAAATATTCTTGGTAAGAACTGGCTCAATGTTTTATTTCACGATAATAATGAAGTTATAAAACAACAGATGTTTAAGGCTGTCATTGACGATTCAATAACCTATAAGAGGCCGAATAATTTCGAAGGCTTAATTATTGACAGGAATAATATTCAACATCTTATCTTTTGGAATATCAGCCCCATACTTAATGCATCCGGGGCACTAGACGGCATATTGCTGATAGGTAATGATACAACGGCGCTAAAAGAAAGAGAGGAATCTTTCAAAAAGATAGACGGTACGCTAAAGAATATTTTTTCCAGTATAAAAGAATACGCCCTATATGTGACTAATCTCGATGGGAATATTACTTATTACGGGATGGGCTCAGAAATAATGTTTGGCTGGCAAAAAAGCGACATTATCTTTAAACACGTGAGCATGCTGCACCTGCAGGAAGACGTGAGATTCAAACTGCCTTTGATTTTAGAACAAGTAAACCGTTCGGGACAATATGAGATGGAGATTGATTTGCTTAAAAGTAATGGCCAGCCTTTCCCGGTTATATTGAACGTGAGCCAATTCCTGGATGCCGAGGGTAAGCCCATAGGGTACATCTTTATAGCCAAAGATATAACTGAAAGGAAAAAACTGGAATACCAGATTTTTCAAGCGGAAAAATTAGCCGCTATCGGGCAATTAGCTGCCGGGATGGGCCATGAGATAAATAACCCGTTATTTGTGATTTCAGGAAGAGTAGAGATGCTGTTTGAAAGGAAGAAATTGGAGCGCAAATTAAGAGAGGATTTAGAGGTTATCAGCACCCAGGCCGAGAGGATTAGAAAATTGGTAGACCGCATGCTGAAATTCTCCCGCTCAGTCCCTCCCAAATTAGAATCGATAAATATAAATGATGTTATCGATAGCGTATTGCCTCTTTTGTCATATCATAAATTGCACACCTCAAAGATAGATATAAAGAAGGACCTGGTTAAAAAAATTCCTCCCATAAAAGGGGACTTAAACCAGTTGCAGGAAGTTTTCCTTAATTTGTTTATCAATGCTTATCAGTCAATGCCTGAGGGCGGAAGGTTAACCATAAAAACGGATAATTTCCAGAATTTATATGCACAGATTTGGATAAGCGATACCGGCTGCGGCATCCCGCAGCAAAATTTAAAGAATATGTTCATGCCGTTCTTTTCGACAAAAAAAGACGGTACGGGATTAGGCCTATCCATCTGTTACAATATCATCAAGAATCATAACGGCTCTATAGAGGTAGAAAGCCAGGTTAATAAAGGCACTACATTCAGAATAAAATTACCCTTTGCATGATAAAAGAATCAGGTTAAAGGAGGTTGATTATGTCATATAATGTCTTAGTAGTTGATGATGAACCCGTGGTAGGAGAGTTATTCACTGATTTGCTAAAGAAAGAAGATTGTGCCGTTCAAAGCGTTTTGTCAGGAGAAGAGGCCTTAGACATCATTAAAAAAGAAAACTTTGACATCGTGTTATTGGATATAAAGCTTCCTGATATCAACGGCCTGGAAGTATTGAAAAAGATGAAAGAGGCAAAGCCAAATTTAATTGTAATTATGATTACAGGATTTGGTTATGATGAAGATTTGATTGCCAAATCCTGGGATTATGGTTGCTCCGGTTATATCGGAAAGAATATGCCGATTGCCCAGATTATGAGTAATTTCAGATTATTTGTAAAAGCAGCCAAAGAAAAGAAAGAGTAAAAAAGAGGCAGGCCCATAAAGACCATGAATGAAGAATTTTTAAAACCTGTTTCCATAGATGCCTTTGACCTGAATGATGCCTGGTTTCAATGCCTGTGCGAAATCCTTGAAAAGGGGCATGTTTATACCATAACGCGGGGTAGTTACGAGGGGCAGAAGCGGCTTGAATTTGATTTTCTAACTTTAAGGGTTAGAAAACCTTCGCATCAGATTATACCTGTTATCCCGGAAGGGATGAGTATACCCGCGCCAACGGATATGGAATATATAAATGGGTATTTAAGTTATCTTCTTACCGGCACAAAGACCGAAACCGAAGATTATACTTATGGCGAAAGATTGGTTGAGCCTAAGGTAAAAATAAGAGAAAACGTAGGAGGCAAAGAGATGGTGCGCCAGATGCCTCTTGAGGTGAATCAAGTTGAAGAAGTGATTAAGCTTTACAAAGAAAAAGGCTTTGGTACTAACCAGGCCATAATGGAGATTGGCATGCCTTCTGATATAAAGTTGGCTGACCCGCCCTGCCTTAGACTTATAGATACAAGAGTGCGTTACGGTAAACTGCACTTTATCCTCTATTTTCGTTCCTGGGATCTCTGGGGAGGTTTTCCTTCGAATCTTGGCGGATTACAGCTGGTGAAGCAATATATGGCGGAAGAAATCGGAGTTGGCGACGGAGAGATTATTGCCGTAAGTAAAGGTTTGCACCTTTATGATTATGCATGGGATTTGGCCAAACTACGGACAAATAAAACTCACCCTCTCGCCTTAAAGGGCGGGGTTTCTTAGAGTAGTTTGCAACTAAAGGAGATTAAGATGAAGAAAAATTATATAGGAACCGAGCGCAGGAAATTTAAAAGGCTGGATTTTGCTATACCTCTTGATTACAAGATATGCAAAGAAGAGACTGTTTCAAAGTTACTTGAAGGGTATACGGTAAACGTGAGCGAATCCGGATTGCTTTGCAGCTTCAAGAGCAAGGTAAACAGGGACGATATATTATGGCTTATGTTTGACAGGGCTACGCTGAACTTCTGTGAAGAAATGGAGAAGAGAGTTTTAATCTACCAGAATGGGATTCTGGGAAAAGTGGTGAGGATAAAGCATAAAGGCGACGGCAGCTATAACGTCGGTATACAATTTATTACCCGCGAAGAGAAAAATTTAACCAATATTTATCCGAAAATACATTTTCTTACTAAGGATGTAAAGTGAAAACACTTAAACGCATTGCTGTATTAGGAGACGGCGGCTGGGGGACTACCTTAGCCATATTGCTTTGCAAGAAAGGTTTTGATGTTACCCTCTGGGGAATTTTTGGCGACTATATTTCTTATATGCGCAGAAAAAGGATAAATGTCAAATTTTTACCCGGCATCAAGATACCAAAAGATATAGAGATTACGCATGATTTAGACGCGGCATTAGAAGGGAAGAAATTAATTGTCCTTGCTGTGCCTTCGCAATATATGCGCAAAACTACAAGAAAAATAAAAGGGTTTGATTTTTCCTCTGATACCCTATTTTTAAGTGTTGCCAAGGGCATAGAAGTGGGGACTTTGAAAAGAATGTCGCAAGTTTTACGCGATGAGCTTGGCAATATAAGATTAGCTGTGCTTTCCGGACCCACAATTGCTCATGAAGTTGCGCTCGGGATACCTACGGTTGCCGTAATTGCCTCTAGCGATAAGAAGACAAGAAAAGAACTACAGGATATTTTCATAACAGAGAAATTCAGGATTTATACTAACGATGACGTAATCGGCGTAGAACTAGGGGGTAGTCTTAAAAATATCATTGCCATTGCCTGTGGTGTATCTGATGGCCTGGGATTCGGCACAAATACAAAAGCAGCGCTTTTAGCTCGCGGCCTGGCTGAAATTTCAAGATTAGGCCGGGCAATGGGGGCAAGGGTGAATACCTTTAGCGGGATAACCGGCTTGGGTGACCTGGTAACCACATGCATCAGCCCATATAGCCGCAATAGATTTGTGGGCGTTCAAATTGGCAAAGGCAAGTCCTTAAGACAAATACAAACTCATATGCAGATGGTTGCAGAAGGAGTGCCCACGGCAAAATCAACATATGACTTAAGTTTGAAATATAAAGTGGATATGCCTATAATCAGAGAGGTTTATAATGTACTCTACAAAAATAAATCTCCTCTCGCGGCTCTTAAAGACCTTATGAACAGGAGGAAAAAAGAGGAATAGAATATAGATAAAAACAGGTCCTTCGGGGAGTAGCGCAGTTTGGCTAGCGCGTTTGAATGGGGTTCAAAAGGTCGTGGGTTCAAGTCCCACCTCCCCGACCAGATATCTAATGGGGTTTGAAGAGAACTTTCTTTAGAATTTAAAAGGAGGTCTTAAAATGTCATACGCCGGACCAGAAAGACGAAAGCATCCCCGCATAAGCGGGCGCTTCATTGTATCTTACCGCATAATGGATGAAATTGACAATGCAGATATATCTCAAACAAAGAATTTGAGTATAGGAGGCATGCTTCTAACCACAAATAGGCAACTTGAGCCCGGCACAAACCTTGCGCTGGAAATCAGATTACCTTTCGACCCCAATCCTATAATGATTATTGGCAGGGTGCTGGAATCGCGCGAGATAACCAAGAATTTAATCTATGACACCAGGCTTACGTTTTTAGCCGTGGATGAAAGGCACAGGAATATTATCAACGAGACCGTAGGTTATTATTTGAAGAAAGGATAATGCATGAGAAAGATAAATTTAGGGCTCATTGGTTTTGGCAATGTGGGCTGCGGTGTAGTAAAAATCCTGCGGGAGAGAAAGGCATTCCTGGCCCAGAGATTAGGGTTAGAGATAAATATTAAGAAAATCTGCGATAAGGATATCGTATCAAAAAGGAATATCAGCATAGATAAAGAATTATTGACCGTTCATGCACGGGAAATTATCGAAGACCCCCATATAGATATCATAGTGGAGCTGATCGGAGGTATTCATCCGGCAAAAGAATATGTAACCGAAGCCCTGAAGAAGGGCAAAAATATTGTCACCGCAAATAAAGCGCTGTTAGCGCAAGAAGGCCAGGAATTATTTGCTCTGGCAGCTGACAGGGGTAAAAATATTTATTTTGAGGCTTCTGTAGGAGCGGGTATTCCTATTATAAAGTCCCTGCGCGAAGGTTTGGTTGCCAACAGGTTTTACAGCATTTTCGGTATTTTAAATGGCACTTCCAATTTTATATTATCTCAGATGTCCCATGATAATTGTACATTTAATAAAGCCCTGAACGAAGCAAAATCAAAGGGGTTCGCAGAAAAAGACGCTTCCTTAGATATAGAAGGCATTGACTCAGGGCACAAATTGATTTTACTTACCTATCTTTGTTTTGGAAAATTCGTAAACTTAAACGATGTTTTTATAGAAGGAATTTCCCGGATATCGTTGGCCGATGTCAATTATGCAGAAGAATTGGGTTTTAGGATAAAGTTACTGGCTATTGCCAAAAAAGAAAATAATGATTTAGAAGTAAGAGTCCATCCTACCCTTATACCGTGCAGGCACCTGTTAGCTTCTGTAGACGGGATATTCAATGCCATACATGTATCCAGCGACTTAGCAGGGGACCTTCTCTTTTACGGTCCTGGCGCCGGGCAATTGTCAGCCGCCTCGGCAGTAGTTGCGGATGTGGTAGATTTGACCAAAGATATCAAGGCAGGACTTTTTAGGCCCACTTTAAACATCATGGCAGATAAATCAATAAAGAGATTGCGCAGCATAGATGAATTCGAGAGCCGTTACTATATTCGTTTTATGGCGTTAGATAAACCGGGGGTCCTGGCTAAAATCGCAGGGATTCTCTCTAAATTTAAAATTAGCATTGCTTCGGTTACGCAGAAAGAAAGACGAAAATCACAGATTGTTCCTATTGTTATGATTATACATGAGGCATGCGAAAAAGATTTACGTTCTGCATTAAGGGCTATAGACCAGATTGATGCTATAAAAGAGAAATCGGTGGCTATTAGGATAGAGGAAGTATGAGTAAAAATACAGATTATCAAGGTGTAATCGATAGGTATAAAAAATATCTACCGGTGGCTGATACAACCCCCATAATCACCCTTAAGGAAGGCAATACCCCTTTGCTTGGCGCAGGATATTTAAGTAAATTAATCGGTAAGAAAATTGAGCTGTACCTGAAATTCGAGGGGGCAAACCCCACAGGTTCTTTTAAAGACAGAGGCATGACCCTGGCGATTTCCAAGGCCCGTGAAGAAAAAACAAATGCAGTAATATGCGCTTCTACCGGGAATACTTCTGCTTCAGCAGCAGCCTATGCTGCGAAAGCAGGGATAAAATGTATTGTACTGATACCGCGCGGTATGATTGCTTTGGGTAAACTTAGCCAGGCACTCATCCATGGAGCGCAAGTTCTAGCCATTGAGGGGAATTTTGATGACGCCTTAAACCTGGTAAGGGATATCACCGCAAAATTTCCCATCACATTAGTCAATTCCTTAAATCCTTACCGCATAGAAGGGCAAAAGACAGCCAGTTTTGAAATCTGTGATTGCTTGGGGGCTGCACCTGATTTTCAAGCCATGCCGGTAGGCAATGCAGGAAATATCACCGCTTATTGGAAGGGTTATAAGGAATATAAAAGTGAAGGTAAAATAAAAAATCTTCCTAAAATGCTGGGCTTTCAGGCAGAGGGCGCAGCGCCGATAGTCAAAGGCTATCCCGTTAAAAACCCCAAGACCATTGCTACCGCTATACGTATCGGTAACCCGGCAAGCTGGAAAACAGCGCAAGAGGCCCGTGATGAATCAGGTGGCCTGATTGATTTAGTTTCCGATAAGGAGATTATTGAGGCATATAGGCTTTTGGCAGAAAAAGAAGGGGTATTCGTTGAGCCGGCTTCCGCAGCTTCAGTTGCCGGTTTATTAAAATTAGCCAGGAAGAAATATTTTAATTCGCCGGCTAAGATTGTCTGCATACTGACTGGTCACGGCCTGAAAGACCCGGATAGGGCAATAAAAACAATCAAAGAGCCGAAAGTTGTAAAAGCAAATCTAAAGGCTGTGTTAAAAGAAATAGGCTATTAGGTCAGTAGGTAGTAGATAGTAGGTAGCATTTAGGGGATGAATTTAAAAAATAAAAGAATTCTAATCACCGCAGGCCCCACCTGGGTTCCTATAGACAGCGTCAGGATAATCAGCAATATCGCTACGGGCGCAACCGGGTTAATGCTCGCAGAGAAGTTGCAGGGCCAAGGAGCCAGGGTTACCTTATTGTTAGGCCCGGGAGAATCCTGTTGTTTGAGCAATAAGATAAGGTTAATACGTTTCCGGTTTTTTAATGAACTGTATCACATCGTCAGGAGAGAACTGAAAGCAAAAAAATATGACGCTGTTATCCATTCAGCAGCTGTATCCGATTACAGGCCGCTAAGGTATTTTAGAAAAAAGATAAAGTCCGGGCTAAAGGAATTAGAGATCAAGCTTTTACCGACTCCAAAGATTATAGACTCAATAAAAAAAATCTCTCCACATACTTTTTTAGTGGGTTTTAAATTTGAACCTGATGCCAGCAAGAAAATACTGATAAAGAGGGCAAAAGGCCTTTTTAACAGAACCGGGTTAGATTTGGTAGTGGCAAACAGCTTCAACAGTAACAAGTACCAGGCCTACATTATCAGTAGAGACAATACATGCGGCCCTTTTCAGAATAAAGGTATTTTGGCAGAAAAATTGCTGAAAATTATAGGAGAGAATTTATGGGCGGATTGAATTTGACCGGCAGTACAAAGGGCATTATTGATGATTTTCTCATGAGGTTAAAAAAAGCCTATCAGGGCGGATTAGTGTCCGTCATTCTTTATGGCAGCGCTGCAAGCGGTGAATTTGCTGAAAAACAGTCGAACATTAATTTATTAGTCGTTTTAGAGGACGCCGGTCTTAAGAACCTGAACAAAATTTCCGGCCTGCTCAATAAAAATAGATTTCAGATTATAAGGCTGCTATTCTTCAGTGAAGATTACATTAAGAATTCGCTGGACGTATTTCCCGTAGAGTTCCTGGACATAAAAGAGAATTATCTTGTTTTGTACGGCAGGGATGTCTTAAGCGGATTAGAAATTGATATAAGGAATTTAAGGTTTCAATGCGAACAGGAGCTGAAGGCAAAATTAATAAATTTAAAAAGCGCCTATTTAAGGAGCAGGGATAAAAGTTTCTTAAGGGGCTTATTATTTAAATCCTGCACTTCAATTCTGCACATCCTGAGGAACGTCGTGAGGTTAAAAGGCGCAACCCCGTCTTATTTGAAAAAGGATATACTAGAAGAAATCCAGCGAGAGCTGTTAATAGATACAGGAAATTTTAAGAGGATACTGGATTTAAAAAATACTAATTCAAGATTAAGCTCTAAAGAGATAGAGGTCTTATTCTCAGCCCTGGGAGAAGACCTGGAAAAAATCGTAGGCCTAATAGATAAGCTTTAATTTAATGAGCCCATAACTTACGGAATTCCCGCCCATCTTTAGGAGATTTGAGGCGGGATCCCGCTCGCTATTGATATAACATGGCGGGAAAATGAACGTAAGTTATGTGGGCGAATTAATCCTTGACATTTTCGAAGTTACGCAGAAACAAAATGTCAAGGATAAGTTCAGACAAATAAGTTATGTCGCTTAGTTGTCTTTAATATATAGCTCCATAACTTATGTCTTCACTTATGCATAGAAAGGCCTTATTTCTTTTAACTAGCCTCTTTTTTTTAACTCAATGGCTTCTCGCCGAAAGCGTGCCTCAACCTAGCGGTTGGGTGAGTGATTTTGCTAATGTTATTCCTAGCGAGTATAAGGATAAAATAACCGTTTTAATCCAGGAGCTGGAAGAAAAAACTTCGGCTGAGATAGGGGTTGTAACCATAGAAAGTATCTCGCCGTTAGATGAGAAAGAGTACGCAAGATTGCTCTTTGATAATTGGAAACCCGGGAAAAAAGGCAAAGATAACGGCGTATTAGTGCTTTTGGCGATTAAAGAAAGGCGCTGGCGCATAGAAACAGGTTATGGGGTAGAGGGGATTTTGCCTGATGGGCTATGTGGAGAAATCGGCAGAAATTATATGGTGCCGTATTTCAAGGACGGCAGGTACGCAGAAGGGCTTTATTACGGCGTAGCAGCTGTTGCTCAAGTGATCGCCAAAGATGCAAAGACAGATATCGGTAATTTAGAAGGACTAAACCTTAATAGGCCGAAAAAAGAAGCGCCAATCGTTCTTTATTTTTTTCTTGTTATTTTTTTCTTTCTCTGGAATCTTCCCTGGCCGTTTTTTATCGGGTTGCCTTTTACTTTATTTTTTGCTTTTGGTTTTTCGTCTGCATTTTCACCGGTTGCCGGGCTTCTGATTATAATCGGATACCTGGCTTCTCTTATTGCAAGGTACGCATTTTGGCAGAAAATTCCTCTCGGAAAAAGAAAAAGCTTTTTTGGGCCGCAAACTTATGGCAGTACCTGGTCAGGAAGCGGTTCCTGGGGAGGCGGAGGCGGCTTTGGCGGAGGTGGTGGGGGATTTGGCGGCGGAGGCGGCGGTGGCGGAGGCGCAGGGGGCGGTTTTTAAAGAAAGGAGTGTTTTATGAAAAAAGGCTTGATTGGTATCGGTGTTTTTCTGCTGGCAATATTCATGGTTATTTTGTTTATCGGCTCTTTTTACAACAGCATAGTTTCAAAACACGAAACTATTACTGCTAAATGGGCGCAGGTGGAGAATCAATTGCAGAGGCGTAATGACCTGATCCCAAATTTAGTAAATACAGTTAAGGGTTATGCAGCTCATGAGATAGGCGTATTTAAAGAAGTAACCGATGCGCGCTCTCAATGGGCAAAGGCAAATAACCTGGACGAGAAGATTAAGGCAGCTTCAAATATGGATACGGCTTTATCCCGTCTGCTTTTGGTAGTGGAGAATTATCCCAATCTAAAGGCTGACCAGACTTTTTTAAAACTAATGGATGAATTATCCGGCACGGAAAACCGCGTTGCTGTGGAACGCATGCGCTATAATGAAGCGGTCAGGGATTATAATATCGCAGTGCGCACTTTCCCGGGCAACATGATTGCCAATATGTTTGGATATAAGGCGGCTACGGAATATTTCAAGGCTGAAGAAAAGGCAAAGGCAGTGCCAGAAGTAAAGTTCTAACTGCGATTAGCGAATCAAAAAATAGGGGCAGACACTATTAAAGATATGAAATATATCGTACTAGTTGGCGATGGGATGGCGGATTATCCAATTAAAGAATTGGATGAGCGTACGCCATTAGAAGTAGCGCGTATCCCTAATATGGATTATATTGCCAAATATGGGAGACTGGGCCGTATAAAAACCATCCCCGATAAAATGAGCCCTGCTTCTGATGTAGCTAATCTTTCTATCCTGGGATTTGACCCGCAAAGATATTATACTGGCAGGGGGCCTTTAGAGGCAGCAAACTTAGGTATTGAATTGGAAGATGATGATGTGGCCTTTCGCTGCAATCTCATAACAGCCGGCGAAGATACGCTTGTAGATTACAGCGCCGGGCATATAAGCACTAAGGAGGCAAAGATACTAATAGAATTTATAGACCAGCACTTAGGGGAAAATAGGATTAAGTTTTATCCCGGCGTCAGTTACAGGCATATGATGTTAGTAAAGAGGGGTTCGGAAAAGCGCCTTGAACATTTAAAATGCATGCCCCCTCACGATATCACAGGCCAGAGCATTTCCAGGAACCTGCCCAAAGGAGACAATGCCGATTTGATTATAAAATTAATGGAAGAATCCCGCAGGATCTTGGAAAAACATGAGATAAACCTGGTGAGGATAGATTTAAAAGAGAATCCCGCAAATATGATATGGTTATGGGGCCAGGGCAGA